>JABBBW010000011.1:651-12344 GCA_018607205.1 Opitutales bacterium
AACTGGCGCTCGGTCGCTTCGCCCGGGCTGTCGGTCATTAAATCCTGTCCCTTTTGAGTTTTGGGAAAGGCAATGACATCACGAATGCTCTCACGATTGCAAAGAATAGTGACCAAACGGTCAAGCCCCAGAGCAATTCCACCATGTGGGGGCGCACCATAAGAGAAGGCTTCAAGCATGTAGCCAAAACGGCTTTGCACCACATCTGCCGGAATCTTAAGCACATCTTCGAAAACTTTTTTCTGAACATCCGGGTTGTGAATTCGGATACTTCCTCCGCCCAGTTCCACCCCGTTTAGCACAATGTCGTAATGTTGACCACGGACCTTTTTGGGGTCGGACTCAAGCAGGGGTAAATCCTCCACCACCGGTGCGGTGAATGGGTGATGGGAAGAGACATATCTTCCCTCCTCTTCTTCAAAGTGCATCAGCGGAAAATCAATTACCCAGAGGAATTTCCAGTCCTTTGGATCCCTCAGTTTTTGTCCACGCTTTTCAAGAAGGGTTGCAGATTCCAAGCGTACGCGACCAAGAATATTACAGGAGGTTTCCCAGGGCCCGGCAGCAAAGAAAACAATATCTCCATCCTCGACTGATAGGCGTTGTTTAAGTGCATCTTTTTCCTCTTCGGAAAGAAATTTTAGAATGGGTGATTTCCACTCTCCATTTTCCGACTTGATAAATGCAAGTCCTTTAGCCCCCAAGGATTTTGCAGTTTCCTCAAGGTGTTTGAGTTCGCCCTGAGTAAGGTCGGCCAATCCCTTGGCATTAAATGCTTTTACCGCACCTCCAGATTGTACTGCACCCGCAAAGACCTTAAATCCGGATGCAGAAAATTTTTCGGAAAAATCTTCAATTTCCATCCCGAAACGCATATCTGGCTTGTCCGACCCAAAACGGTTCATTGCATCCACATAGGGCATGCGCAGAAAAGGGGTGGAGATTTCTTCACCCAGAGTTTCCTGCCATACTGTTTTGAGCAGGCCCTCGATCAGGGCATACATATCTTCCCGATCGATAAAGGACATTTCCAAATCCACCTGAGTAAATTCGGGTTGGCGGTCCGCTCTTAAATCCTCATCCCGAAAACAGCGTGCTAATTGGTAGTACCGCTCAATACCAGCAACCATGAGCATTTGCTTGTATTGCTGGGGGGACTGGGGGAGGGCATAAAATTTTCCCGGGTTTAAACGGCTGGGAGATAGAAATTCGCGTGCTCCTTCCGGGGTACTTTTAAAAAGAACTGGTGTTTCCACTTCGAGGAATCCGTGCCCATCAAAATATTGCCGAATGGCATGAGATGCCCGGTGGCGCAGTTTTAGTGCATGTAGGTTGTTTTGCCGGCGTAAATCGAGATAACGGTAGGAAAGGCGCAAATCCTCGCTTACTTTATCTGCTGTATCATCAAGGGGGAAGGGGGGAGTTTTGGATTGATTGTGCACCACAATACCCTTGGCAAAAACTTCCACTCCTCCGGTGGGAAGGTTGGGGTTGGTGGTGGCCTCATCCCGTGCCCGGACCTCTCCGGATACTTCGATCACACTCTCAGGTTTGAGATTGGGAAAGAGGGCGGAAAGCTCCGCGTTTTCCGGATCGAGTACCACCTGGGTCTTGCCCTCACGGTCTCTTAAATCGAGGAAGAATACACCTCCATGATCGCGCAGGGAATCAATCCAGCCAATTAAGGATGCGGAGGATCCAGCGTTTTCGGGGCGCAGTTCATTGCAGTGATGTGTTCGTTTCATGCGTGCTTCAGGAAAAAAGGGGAAAGCTTAACTTATGGTAGCCCCCTTGGCAAGCGGGATGACCATGTCAAAACTTTGATGAAAAAATTCTTTGATTCCCCGCTTTTCTCTACCCCTTTTTTCCGATATAAAAAGTATTTTTATGGCAAGAATCAATACCAACTACGATAAGCTCGCTGCCGGCTATCTCTTTCCCGAGATTGCCCGCCGTACCAACGCCTTTTTGGAACAAAATCCCGGAACCCAAGTTTTACGACTTGGCATTGGGGATACTACTGAACCAATTGTTTCCTCGGTCCTTGAGGGTTTACACCAGGGAGTAACCGATCTCGGGAATACTGAGACCTACTCCGGATACGGTCTTGCAGAGGGAATGCTTCCTTTGCGTCAAGGCCTTGCTGGGTTGTATGGTGAGTGGGGAGTATCCATAGATCCTTCCGAAATTTTTGTGTCCGACGGGGCAAAGTCAGATTCTGCAAATATTCAGGGTATCTTTTCCCAGGACTGTGTGGTTGCGGTGCAGGACCCCGCCTATCCAGTCTATGTCGATAGCAACGTTATTTCCGGGCGTACTGGTTTGGCAGGTGAAGCCGGGTATGAAGGACTGGTTTACATGCCTTGTACCGAAGAGAATGGATTTTTCCCGGAACTTCCCGATCGCAAAGTCGACCTCATTTATATCTGCAGTCCCAATAACCCCACCGGAGCGGTGGCCACTAAGGAGCAGTTAAAATCTTTTGTGGACTACGCCAATGAGCATAAGGCAGTAATCTTCTTTGATTCCGCCTATGCCGCCTTTATTACCGATCCTTCTCTTCCCCGTTCCATTTATGAAATTGAAGGGGCGGAGAAATGCGCCATCGAGATGAACAGTTTTTCCAAAACCGCAGGGTTTACTGGGGTTCGTCTTGCTTGGACTATTGTTCCCAAAGCCCTACAAACTGAGGATTCGGAGCCTGGCAAAGCACATGCCCTGTGGACTCGTCGTCAAAACACTTTTTTTAACGGTGCTTCGAATGTGGTACAGGCAGGTGGCCTGGCCGCCTTATCGAAAGAGGGAAGGGAACAAACTGATGCACAGGTAGCATTTTACCTGGAAAATGCCCGCATCATTAACGAAGGGTTAAAATCTCTGGGCATTATCACTTATGGCGGAGGTAATGCTCCTTATGTCTGGTTAAAGACACCGGGTGGTCTTTCTTCCTGGGACTTTTTCGACAAACTTCTTGGCGAGTGCCATGTTGTGGGCACGCCAGGTTCAGGATTCGGGCCGGCAGGGGAGGGTTTCTTCCGTCTCAGTGCATTTGGACACCGCGAAAATGTTGAAAAAGCAGTTTCTTCGATTAAAAAAAGCTTACAAATTTAAAAAACTTACTCCCGACTTTTCTACTGCTAAAGGCAGAACAATCGGCAGAGTTTATTTGTTAAATTGTTTGGCTATTCGTAGATAGCGGTTGGATTCGTTGTCTCCTAAAAGTAAGGATTGGGAAAGCCATTCCTCTGCTTTGTTGTAATCTTGTTTGGTTCCTTGGCCGAGGAAGTGCATAATGCCAACATAACGTATTGCTTGTGGGTCTTTATCGAGGGAAGCCTTGAGGAAGTTCTCACGGGCTTTGTCAAATTCCTGTCTTTTGTAGTGGAGTAATCCTAATTCGCGAAGTGCATCCGCCCTTCCTTGACCGGCAATTTCTTTCAGCATCTTCTTGGCGACTTTTTCATTATTATGAATAGTCAGCATCTCAAGAGCCATTTGCACTGGATCGGAAGAAGGACCAGGATTTACTTTTCTAGGCATGGGAATACGAGTACTACGATATTTTTTTGCTTTTTTGTCCTTGTTTGGTGGCACGATCGATTCCTGAGCAAGATTGCTAACCGCTCTTTTTTCACCTGCAGGGATAGATGAACTCCGAGGGGGTATTTTTACCAAGAGGTTTTCAAAGCGTCTTAATTGCAACGCTGCTTCTGAGGAGCCTGCGTTTGCGGCTTGTCTCAGCCATTGAACTCCATGATCAAGGTTTCGTTCGATACCGTCGCCGAGTGAAAGCTTCATGCCCAAGGTAAGTTGTGCCATGACTAAACCTTGGTCAGCAGCTGCCCGGATCCAACGGTTGGCAAAATCATTATTTCTTGAAATTCCATCTCCCGTTGAATAAGCCATTCCCAAATAAAACATGCCAAGCGGCAATCTTTGACGAGAGGCCAATGAACACCAAGAAATTGCTTCTTTAGGGTCTCGAGATACCCCGATTCCAGTAAAATAGATCATTCCTAAGGTTGCCTGAGCGGTAGCCAATCCTTGGTCAGCTGCTCTTTCCAGGTTGCGCATTCCTTTTTCAATATTTCTCGGAGGGTTGTCGATTTCCATTAAACCTACGCAAAATAAAGCAATCGGATCTTTGGCTTTTGCTAAATCTCTTAGGTTAGAATGGAGGTAGGCTTCGTCATACAAAAATTGCCCACGTTCTACTTTGTTTCTTTCCAACTCGATGGATGCGAGTACAGCCATGGCAATTCCACCGTCCTGATTAGCAGCAAGTTTAGCCCATCGCTCAGATTCGCCTAAATCAACAGGTAGTCCTTTTTCTCCGTATTTATAATACAAGGCAAGCGTTCCTTGGTAATATTTATCACCTTCCAACGCTTTCGACTGTACAAAAGAAAGATCCTTATTAAGGACCGAGCCCGAAGAAAAACAGGCAAAAAAGATACCCCCCAAGATGAAAACAAATTGTAAATTTATGGGAAGAGAAAAAATATGGTCTGTATTTTGACCTTTAATGGGCATAAGAGTTTCTCCTTTTTTAAGATTATGAAGAATTGCGCAAGGTCAAATAACTTGATCTACTTTTGAGAGTGGTGAGTAAAGACTTTTTAAATTGTCGTATTTGTGATTTTGAATGGCACCGAAAGGACGGGGAACAGTGTCCTGTTTGCGCTACGAAGACAAACGAAGAGGAAGTGTCGGAATACCAAGCGGGGGGGCTTTTCGGTACTGGGGAAAAGGCTGGGCGAGTCTCTTTATACTACCAGGCAATTGGGCTACTTGCCCTCGTTTATTTCCTGTACTTTATCTTTGGAAATTAAAGCTTGGGCTAAGAAAAAATCAGTTCGCTTAGTTATTCTCTGGCGGTGATTGTTTTTTAGACTTTGGGAGGAATGGATCAACGAAGGCTTGCTCGAAGTTATAACCACCTTCAAAATCTTCAAGGGAATCGTTCTCGGTACGTCCCAAAATACCGTGTTCTACAAGATTAAAAACGATTTCACCAAAATCTCGGCATTTCCGTACATTCCAATGATCCATCAAGGTCAAAGTCATTGGTCCAAACCGATCGAGAGCATACTCACGAATGCCTTCAAGTAGTTCATTTCCCGAAACATGACCGCCTTTGCCTTGGCTATTTTTCTCCATGGACTTAAGTGTGTGATCAAGCGCTTCCCGGATAAAATAATAAGCCCCTTTTCCAAATCGGTTATCTTGGTCATGAATCTCTCGAATTACATCTGGAAAGTTTTTGTCGCTCATCTAATCGATATAAGTTAAATAATAAACCTTTCCATAAGCTTAAATCCACTTCCCAAGCAAACTCAATTTATGAAAATCTCTTACTCTGTGGCGAAAGACCGTGCCTCACCTCATTGCATTTCTTGGACTTATCGAAAGAAAAGACACCGTAAATATTTCCGTACCCGTATTGATGCGTTTAGCTTTAGGAATCAAAAAGAATTGGAACTCGGAGTAAAAGACCGAGAAGCTATAGAGAATGAAGTAATTTTTATGGTTCTATCGGAAATAAAAGACAAATTACTAGGATTAGATGAAAGAATTACAAAGATGGAGGAGTCTCTTATCGACCAGCAGGAATCAATGCGGGAAATCCGTAAGCCGCCTGCACCCAAAATCCTTAAAATCACAGAGGCTGCTAAAGTTTTACGAATTTCCAGAAGAAAACTTTACTACTTACTCGATAAAAAAGTCTTCAAGAAATATAAACTTCCCCACACGCGGACGACTTTTATCAAATTGGACGAAGTGGAAAAGGCTCTGGGTTCTTCAAATATTGAAGATTTGCTGAATTGAGGATTTACTTTCCCCATTAGCTTAACAATTTTTCTTTGCTAGCAAGCTGAACTTGTGGCAAAAAACGAATACATTCTTTAACTACTATTTAATCTATGAGTAAAAAATTCCCAGGAGGAGTGGCAACTGGAGACGCTGTTCAAGCGATCTTTGATGATGCCAAAGAAAATGAATACGCCTTGCCCGCAGTCAATGTGGTCAACAGCCACACGGTAAATGCCGTTTTGGAAACTGCGGCCGCGGTAAATTCGCCGGTTATGGTTCAGTTCTCCAATGGTGGCGGGCAGTTCTTTGCCGGTAAAAGCCTCGACAATGAGGGACAAAAAGCAGCCGTCTTAGGTTCTGTCTCTGGTGCTATGCATGTACACGCTATGGCTGAAGCCTACGATGTGCCTGTCATTTTGCATACGGATCATGCGGCTAGAAAATTACTTCCATGGATTGATGGTTTGCTCGATGCCAGTGAAAGGTTTCATCAAAAAGAAGGAAAGTCCCTTTACAGTTCTCACATGCTCGATCTTTCAGAAGAACCGATTGATGATAACCTTGGAACCTGCAAGGAGTATTTCGAACGGATGAACCAAATGGATATGACCATTGAGATTGAACTCGGAGTAACCGGAGGAGAGGAGGATGGAGTGGATAACACAGAGATTGATAGTGCTCGTCTTTACACGCAGCCTGAAGAAGTTAACCAAGCCTATGAAATTCTTTCCGCAGTTAGTAGTCGTTTCACTGTGGCTGCCGCTTTTGGAAATGTGCACGGTGTTTACAAGCCAGGAAATGTTGAATTAACACCTGTTATCCTAAAAAACTCTCAAGAATTCGTGAAGGAAAAACACGGCTTGTCGGGTAAGCCGATCGACTTTGTTTTTCATGGTGGTTCCGGTTCTTCACGTGAACAAATTCGCGAAGCAATTGGTTATGGAGTCATAAAAATGAATTTGGATACAGATATGCAGTGGGCATTCTGGGATGGTGTTCATGGATACTACAATAAAAATAAGGATTACTTGCAGGCTCAATTGGGTAATCCCGAAGGAGATGAAAAGCCTAACAAGAAATTTTACGATCCGCGGGCTTGGTTGCGTGCCGGGGAGGTTACTTTTGTCGAACGCCTTAGGCGTTCTTTTGAAGACCTTAATTGTATTAACCGCAATTAATTGATCTTTATTGTATTAAAAATGAAGCCCCTCCGTTGTTGAGGGGCTTTTTTGTTTATCGATGAAGTGTTTAATCAGTACAGATAAGCATTTTATGCTTTGCCATGACCCCATTTAACCATAAAAAAGGATTTATGAGCGACACTAATGAACCCAACCTTCCTAAGCGCGTGGTACGCACCATTACTTTAACCGAGGACGATCTCAACATGCTTGACGAGATCGAAAGAGTACTTTCCAAAACTGGGCAACGCGTGAAGACAGACTCGAAACTAATACGAGCGGCCATCAATGTGGCTTCTAGGGTACTACATGGTAAAACTTATGATGTGAATGAAATTGCAGAAAAAGTGGTTCGTGAGGATGGAAGGTCCCTCAGTAAATTAATTGCCAAGAAAAAGCCTTAGGTTCTTCTGGTTTTAGAGCCAAATCTTGTCAATTATAGCTTGGGCGGATGTAGCTGGAGTTTGGATCATATTTTGGTTATTTAATAATTTTATTTCCTCACTTTTTTTAAGGAAAATTAGTCGGTAGGGCTTTTTTTGCATCGATAAGGTAACTTCTTGGATAATCGATTTTGGTGCAGTAAATGTTAGTGTGCCCACAGTAGCTTCAGTAATGGCACACAGAGCATGGCCAATGCCATCAGGTGTTTGTTGGGCAAGTTTGGGATAAGCACCTAATGCCTCGCTGTATTCTTGATTCCACTTTTTACGTTTCTCCCCCAGTATCCCGAGAAGGTGAAAGCAACGCATGATAGATGAGTTGCCAGAGGGCGTGGCATGGTCATACCAAGGTTTTTTCGAAACCGGACCACTATCTTTCATCTGCGTTGCAGTAGTGTAAAATCCGGCCAAAGCTGGATCTTTAAATTTTTCGACCGCAAAACTTATTAAGGTTTCGGCTTTTTCAATCCAAATCTCGTTGCCACCCAGCCCGAATCCTTCACAAACAGAAGCAAAGTTCAAAACGGCTTCAGCCCAGAGGGTATAATCCTCTAAGCAGGCCCATGAACTTTTTTTGTTATTTGGATACAACAACGAAGAAACGGAACCGTCAGGTTGAGAAAAGGAATTTTCCATCCAATTGAGTAAATCTTCCGCCTTTCTTATGCAAATTTGATCACCCAAAGCAACACCGGCATCCAAGTAGGCCCGGGCAAGCAGAGCATGCTGGAAGCAGGAACGTTTTTCATCACGTTTAGGACTGGTTAGCTTTTTCCGGTCCATGCGTAACTCGTTAAAAATCTCCTCTTGTCTTTCAAAAGATAACAACTCTTTATCGACTAACCTGGGTAAGAATAGGGGGTCTGGAGATTTGGCGAATGTTCCCCATAACTCTTCAAGTTGTTTTCCTTGAGCCTTGCCCAAGGCTTCATAAAGTTCACTTTCAGTCCAAAGGTAGTGAGCTCCTTCCATTTCATTGGTTTCCGCAGAAAGAGAACTAGCGTACCCTTTATCTGGGGATCCCATTTCCCGCTCAATCCAATCCAAAGTTTTCAAAATTATTTTTTGATCTCTAGGGTTCTGAAATTTTCTTAATGAACGGGAATAGGTCGAAACAAGTAAAGCATTGTCCGATAACATTTTTTCAAAATGTGGTGATTTCCACTCCCGGTCCAAGCAGTAGCGAAAGAAACCTCCGTTTACATGATCAAATAAAGCTCCGTTAGCCATAGCTCCCAGAGTGTGCTTGATGCACGAATCTAGTTTCTTGGAAAATCCGGTATTCTGACGGACTGTCTGTGCCTCTCCCAAAGAAAAAAGAAAATCAACCTTCATGGGGGAAGGGAACTTTGGGGCGGGAGTAAATCCTCCCCATTCATCGTCATGTGATTGGCAGAGGCTTTCTCCTGCCTGAATCAGAATATCAGGTTTCCACTCCCGTGGGTCTGATAGAAATGAATTGTTGGTGTGGAGGAGATTTTCCAATGCGTTTTTTCCATTTTCCTCTAATTCATGACGACCTTTACGGAAATGTTCGGCAATTCGCATGAGCACCTGTGGCCAAGGGGCAATCCCCTGACCATTATCTTCCTTGGGGAAATAAGTTCCACACCAAAATGGAGCTCCGTCTGGCAGGCAAAATGCGTGCAGGGGCCAGCCTGCTGACTGATTGAACATCCGAGCAGCTTCCATATAAAAAAGATCCAAATCAGGTCGTTCTTCCCGATCAACTTTTATGCATACAAAATGTCGATTCATGATCGATGCAACATAGGAGTCTTCATAATTCTCCCGGGACATTTGACGGCACCAATGACAGGACGAATAACCGATGGAAACAATAACTGGTTTGTCGGTTTGTTTGGCCAGTTGAAAGGCAGTTTTTCCCCAGGGTTGCCAGTCTACGGGTTGTTCTGACAATTCTTGTAGGTAAGGGCTCGATTGATTGTTAAGTAAGTTGGGCATCAGAAAAAAATGGGACAATTTCTTATGACAAAGAAATCAAAGCTTCCCAAGCATCAATACTTGGAAGTTTTTTCCCATTGTCGATTGGGAGGTTCAAGCTTACGTAAGAAGGGTGCCTGAAATTCGTATTCTATCTGACCAAGTAGCCAACCAAATAGCGGCGGGTGAAGTTGTCGAGCGTCCGGTAGCTGTGCTCAAAGAACTGGTTGAAAATAGTTTGGATGCAGGTGCCCAAAAGATCGAGATCGAGTTTCGCAACGGTGGGAAGTCTTATTTGCGGGTCGAGGATGACGGTATGGGAATGAACCCCGATCAAGCACTTCTTGCCTTGGAACGGCATGCCACCAGTAAGATTCGAAAGGCGAGTGATTTGAACAAAGTGGGAACCTTTGGTTTTCGTGGTGAAGCCTTGCCATCAATTGCCAGTGTTAGTCGTTTTGTTATACGCACCCGTCCAGTCTCTTCTAATGAGGGCACGGAAATTTTTATCAACGGTGGAAAAATGATACATTGTAAGGATTGTGGAATGCCCCCTGGTACGCGGGTCGAAGTTTCTCACCTGTTTAACTCTGTTCCCGGTCGGAGAAAGTTTTTAAAAACCGAAGTTACAGAAGCAACGCACCTCATACATATGGCAAAGCTCTATGCTTTGGCTCATCCTTCTGTTACCTTTACCCTCATTGAAGGCGGGCGTACTGTTTTTCGTTCCCCTGCTTGCGATAGTCCTGCCGATCGTGTTCGCGAAATTTTTGGTCGTGGATTGGCGGAGTCCTTAACTCCGATGGATGCTCAAGAGAATGATCTACGGTTGTCCGGCCTTTTGGGTAAACCTGGACAAAGCCGTTCCACCCGCAAGGAAATGATATTTTTCGTAAATCGAAGGCCTGTGGATAGTCGAACTATATCCTATGCGGTGATTGAAGCTTTTCATACTTTTGTACCCAAGGGCAGGTTTCCTCCAGCCATCCTTTTTTTGGAGATTGATCCAGCAGTTGTCGATGTAAATGTCCATCCCTCCAAGCGAGAAATCCGTTTTCGAGACGATCCCAAAGTGAGATCCTTTATTCTTAACAGTGTACTGGCTCACAACCGAGCCATGGCATCTCCGTCCTCAGAATTTAAACCCGCATTGCCTGTTGTTGAATACGAGGAAGAAAACGGCCGGCAAGTCCCTAAGATCGACTCTCAGGCCTTAGCGCTATTTGGTCAGAGCAAAATAATCGGGGAAAGCCAGCCAAAATCTAACAGCTTACAGGAAACTCCATGTCCTAAAGAAGAAACGATAAAAGATGATCAGCCTGATTTAAGTGATGGGGACAATAAGAAAATTCTTCCATCACCTTCGTCTGTTGAAATTATTCCCCGAACCATGGTGGGTAATCGAAGAGATCCTGGTGCAGAATGGAGGTTTTTGGATTGTCCGCATGGAGACTTAGCTGTGTTTTCCACTCTTCAGGGAGTGGTTGCTCTTCACGTACGAGCGGCCTATGAGCGTGTACGTTTCGAACAATTGGAGGACAGTCTTCGTGATCATTCAAGTGTGGCATCGCAATCTCTTTTGCTACCTGAACCCCTTGAGTTTGATGGAATTGACCGTGCCAGCTTAGAAGTTAGTCTAGTTAAGTTGCGTGAGTTAGGATTTGTGCTCGAGGAGTTTGGCCGTAATTTCTATCGACTCGAAGGTTGCCCGCATTGGATCGATCCGGAATATGCGGTTCGTTACCTCCATGACTTTCTTGAAATTGCTCGAGAAAACGGGGGTGCTATTCAAGTCGAATCATTTGTTCGGCAAGCCCTTGAGCGTCAGGTTAATTATAGAGACGAAACAAAGGATGATTTTTCGGACGATGAAATAATGGATTTGGCGAACCGTCTTTTGAGTTGTAGAAACCCGTATGTATGTCCACAGGGACGACCGATTTACTTTGAAATTCCTACCCGGGATTTTGAGAATCGTTTTAAGCGAAAACTTTAAATCTTATCCATTCATTCATCAAACCATGTGCAAATCATATGAAAATAAAATCCATCCTTCATTCTTCTCTTTTCCTTCTCTTTCTTTTTTCGAGTTTTTCTTGTTCGCAGAGCGAAATTGGTCGGAATGCATCCGAGAAATTAAAAAGTGG
This sequence comes from Opitutales bacterium, assembly GCA_018607205.1. Taxonomy (GTDB): domain Bacteria; phylum Verrucomicrobiota; class Verrucomicrobiia; order Opitutales; family Seribacteraceae; genus Chordibacter; species Chordibacter forsetii. The sequence goes on from JABBBW010000011.1 coordinate 12,181, forward strand.
TACCAATTATATTTCGGAGAAAAGCAGGCAAGCTTATCAATCGAGCAAGCAAGCCCTTGGTCTTAAGGAAATAGAACCACCCAAATCCTCCAAGCCCATGACAGTATCCAAAAGAGTATTTGGAATATTGCCCGATGGTACCAAGGTCCATGAATTTCGCATGA
>JABBBW010000024.1 GCA_018607205.1 Opitutales bacterium
CTTTGCCTCGCCATTTTCAAGGAAATAGCAAAACAAAATATGTAGCCCAAAGCCTGGATGATTGCATTGGCAAGATGCCCACAATTCATAAGCGAAATGACTCCACCTGATGCACAGATTTGAATTGAAGTTATGAGCAGGTTTTTCTTGGTTAACAATCCACTTTCTAAATTATAGTGGTCTTTGGCCGTGAGGATTCCGGCAAGGATTCCTAACCAAGAGAGTTGAAGAAAAAAAAGGATTGGGAAGAAGTAGTAAATTTCGGACATCAGGCTTAAATGCCTTCACTTTCCTCCTTTAATTCCTGAATATATTTTTCAGGATTTTTCTTAAATTTTGGAATGCAGGGTTTGCAGCAGAATTTGAATTCTTGACCATCGTGGACATAGGAAACGGGTTCTCCCATATCGCCAAGGTCACTACCTCCAACCAAGCAATAATCCAAGGGATACGGCTTGGCCTCTCCTTGTTGTCCGCAGCTTACAAGGAAGGTAAGTGGACTTAAACTGAGAATTATTAATAAATGGACTTTTTGTTTCATAACTCCAACTCTACTCGCACGATTTTCAAAAGGTCAAATGGAGAATCTCAAAATAATTTTTAAAAAAACTGGCAGTTAAACCGTTGATTTTTATACCTATCGGTAGCGTTATAGGTAGCAATGGTTTCTAATGGACATAATACCTCAAATAATGAGGCTTTTTTAAAGCTCTTTCTAAAGCATGAGAGTGGTTTAAGATCTTACATTCGTTCCTGCGTCATCAGACCAGAGGAAGTGGACGAAATCATGCAGGAAGTAAGCTTGGTTGCCTGGAGAAAATTCGAGACGCTTGAGCAACCGGAAAAGTTTGGAGCATGGGCATGTTTGATCGCACGGTTTGAGGTTTTGAAGTTCAGAAGAAAGAAGGCTCGGGATCGATTGGTCTTGGACGAGGATATTATCACAAAAATTGGCATCGATGCCGAAGAGCAGTTGACCCGTAGGCAGTTACAATTGTTTGCCTTGGATAAGTGCCTGAAAAAGTTAAAGGCTCCTGAGAAAGTATTAGTTCAGCAAGCTTACAGCCCCAAGGTATCCAAGAAAGAATTGGCGAAAGATTTTGGTAGGACCGAAGGAGCCTTTTATCAAAAACTCGCACGTATCCGTATCAAACTTCGTGATTGTATGAATCGGAAAATGATCGCCTTGAATACAGGAGTCTTAGAATGACTGAAGAAGAAAAAGAGTTAATACTCGGGTATCTGGACGATCGTCTTTCAGCCTCTCAATTTGGTTCCTTACAAACCTTGTTGAGAGAAAATAAGGATGCCCGTTCTTTTCTTTTAGATTTGGGCACGATTGATACCAAGCTGGATGATTTCAGTTTATCTGTTGATCAAGAGAACAAAGCTTCCCGACTTATTTCTTTTTCTTGGCGTGAATATGCTTGGTCAGCTTCAGCCTGTTTGCTGATTCTTTTTTTGTGTTCATCGGGATACTTTCTTTTTTCAGAACCTAAAATTGCCACCATCCAGTCATGCGAAGATGCAGCCTGGGAAAGTGATTTACCTACGACTCCAGGATCTGAGCTTATTCCTGGCACTTTGAAACTTCGCACGGGTCTGGCATCCATAGAACTTCGATCTGGAGTCAGTTTTGTTTTGGAGGGGCCGGCAGAAGTTGAGCTTATCTCTGCAATGAAAACCCGGTTGGTTGCAGGTATGGTCATGGTGGAGGTTCCTGAACAAGCTATTGGTTTTGTGCTGGAAACACCGGATGGTTACGCGATTGATTACGGTACTAGTTTTGCTGTAGTCGTAGATCCGATAAAAAATGTTTCCTCATTTGAGGTTATAGACGGTGAAATTGGGGTGCATCACCCAGTAAGCGGGTCAGAAGTCCGTTTGGTTGATAACCAAACTATATCGATTGAAAAGGGAATTGTATCCCCCATGAAAGAAGGAGAAGGCGAAAAAAAGATACCTGCTAGTGCTGAGATAAAAAGAGTTTTTGCAGGTAGGAACTCAACCAGTATTATTCGTAACGATCAGCGTGACCTTTACTTGTCCAATGATGTTTTGTTAGTCAAAAGTACCGATATTCTTCCTTCTTTTGACCGTCGGGCATTACTTGAATTCGACATAAGTGATGTCGATCCTACCCAATATAAAAAGATTCGCCTTAGCCTCAATTTAGTCCCAGCCAATGGATTACGTTCCCACCTTCCCGAAGAAAATATCTTTGCGGTATATGGGATTAAGCAACCCTGGGGAGAAGGCTTGCTCTGGGCGGAAGCTCCTCAAATTGAACAGGCAGAAAAATTAGGAACTTTTTCCATACCCCGGAGTAAACAGTTCGGAAATTATGGAATTGAGAATGATGCATTAAAAAAGTTCGTACAATCAGGGCATGGTAAATTATTGATTGTCCGCGAAACTTTTGAAACTAGTCCATCAGGAATGATTCACGCCTTTGCTAATCACAATCATCCATACTACGCGCCACCAGTATTGGAGTTTTATTAAAAGTCCAAAGTTATGAGAAGATTTTTTCAATGGGTTCTTGTTATCTGCTTTGTTTCATTTCCCTGTTTGTTCGGGGAGGAGCAGAAATTAAAGTTTAATCGGGACATTCGTCCCATTCTCTCTGATGCTTGTTTTCATTGCCACGGTCCGGATGAGGCGGACCGGCAGGGTGGTTTACGATTGGACCTTGAGGAATTTTCTCAAAAACCAGGCAAGTCTGGTTTTTCGGCTATCGTGCCCGGAGATTTGGAAGAAAGTGAAATGATCTTTCGTATCCATTTGCCTGAGGACGATGAGGAACACATGCCTCCTTTAGGTAGCGAGAAATCGATTACCCCTGAGCAAAAGAAAGTCTTGGAAAGATGGATCGAGGAGGGTGCTAATTATGAAAAACATTGGTCTTTTGAAAAACCAATAAGACCGGGCGTTCCAGCTGGTGTAGCTGAGCATCCGGTGGACTCATTTATTTTGAGAAAGTTACAGAGCGAGGGAATGACCCTGAATCAACCAGCAGACAAGGAGACTTTGTTGCGCCGTGCCAGTCTGGACCTTATTGGTCTACCGCCAACGGTTAAGGAAATCGATTCATTTTTAGCGGATGGTTCTGAGTCTGCATATGAGCAACAACTCGATCGTCTATTGGAATCGAAGCATTTTGGCGAGCGGATGGCTCTGGAATGGTTGGACTTAGCCCGATACGCAGACAGCAATGGATTCCAGAGTGATGGAAGCCGGGATATCTGGATGTGGCGGGAATGGTTGATTGGTGCATTTAACCGTAACCTTCCTTTTGATCAATTTACCATTGAGCAATTAGCCGGGGATCTCTTGCCCAACCCATCGGAAGACCAAGTCATCGCCACTGGCTTTAACCGTAATCATCGGCTTAATGGAGAAGGGGGAAGAATTGAGGAAGAGTGGTTTGTGGAGACTGTGATCGACAGAGTGGAAACAACTGGGTCAACCTGGATGGCACTCACCTTAACTTGTGCCCGTTGCCATGATCACAAGTACGATCCCATTTCCCAGCAGGAATTCTATGAACTCTTTGCGTTTTTTAATTCAGTGGAAGAATCGGGTGTACTTCACCCAAGAGGCAAATTTGGAGTCAACACCCCACCAATTTTGAAAGTACTCAATGAGGAGCAAAAGCAGAGGAAAGTGAATTTACAAAAATCAATTCAACAAGCGGAAGTTTCCGTCAAAGAAGCTGAGAAAAAAATAGATTCTGCTTTTGAGGAATGGAAAAAAACAGAGCGAAGGAAAGTCCTGGAGGGAAAACAGGAAAACTTATGGTCCCCATTTGAGGACAAATCTGCTATTTCCAAGCTTGGGAGTAAGATAGGTAAACAAGCGGATGGTTCCTTGCTCGTAGGAGGCAAAAACCCGCAAGGGGATGTTTACCATCTGAACGGAGATCTCAACCTTTCTCATGTTGGCGCTTTGCGTTTGGAAGTACTACGGGATGAGACTCTTCCCTCTGGGGGGCCGGGCCGGGCAGGTAATGGAAATTTTGTACTCACTGGAATTGAGACAAAATTTATATTCGAGGATCAGGAAAAAAAGCCCGTTTTTATCGAATGGGATCGTGCCAAAGCAGATTACTCACAACCTAAATGGCCGGTTGAAAATATTCTTAAAAATGCCAAACACTTAAACAGGGCCAATGCATCCGGGTGGGCGATTGGTACGTTTGAAGAAAAAAACCGTGTGCCTAGAGAAGCAATCTTTTTAGCTAAAAAGCCGGTGGCTGTGCCCAAGGGAGCTAGCTTACAAGTTTCCCTCTATCATAAGTCCAAATATTCGGATCATAACATTGGTAAATTTAGGATCTCATTGGCCTCTCAAAATTACGCGGATTTAAATCAGAAATTTATGCTTCCATCCCATTTGGTTTCTTTACTTGATTCATTGGCCGAGAATTCATCCGTGGATCAAAAAGTTCTCAAAAAGCATTTTCGGGAAAATACCCAGACTCCATTAAAAGTTGCTGAGATAGAGGTTAAGAAGGCTAGAGAGAAGTTTAATCAATTTATGGATAAGGTTCCTTCTACCTTGGTCATGCAGGAAAGAAAAACTCGGCGGGACGCTCATATTTTGCACCGGGGAGAATACGATCAAAAGAGAGAAAAAGTGGGTAGGGCATTACCAGCGGCATTGCCTCCATTACCCAATGGTGCCCCCATGAACCGCTTGGGCTTTGCTCAGTGGTTGGTGACTGGTGAACATCCACTCACGGCTCGGGTCTGGGTCAATCGTTTATGGGAGAGACTTTTTGGTGTGGGGATCGTAAAGACTTCCGAAGACTTTGGTTCGCAGGTTGAATGGCCGTCCCATCCAGATCTTCTCGATTGGTTGGCCGTTGAATTTGTTCAACCCACTGCTTTACCAAATCTAAACGGGATTTCTGCTCAGTCATGGGATATGAAAGCGATGATCAAATTCATTATGCTGAGTAAGACCTATCAGCAGAGTTCATCTGCCAGTGAAAGTCTTTACCAGAAGGATCCTGATAACCGTCTACTCGCCCGGGGCCCAAGACTTAGGTTGCCCGCAGAAATTATCCGGGACCAGGCACTCGCTTCCAGTGGTCTCCTTGTGCCAAAGATTGGTGGTCCCAGTGCCCGGCCCTACATGCCCGAGAAAGTATGGGATGAAACCAGTACCTTTGGAAATCTGCTCAATTATAAAGCAGATCAGGGGGACGGGTTGTATCGGCGCAGTATTTATACAATTTGGAAACGCACCGCAGCCCCGCCCTCCATGCTTCTTTTCGATGCTCCCAATCGTGAAATTTGTATGCCTAAGCGTTCAAGAACCAATACCCCTCTTCAAGCTTTGGCTTTGCTGAATGAAGTTACCTATGTGGAAGCAGCCCGTGCACTCGCAGAGAAAATGCTGAGTATTGAATCAGCCAAAAATTCCGAAGACAGATTGATTTTAGGTTATAGGTTGGCCACTGGTAGTTCGCCGAATGCGGAGACTTTATCCATTTTACAAGATGGGCTTAATAAAAGACGAAAGAGGTTCTTGGAAAACCCAGAAGCAGCAAAGAGTTTGATCAACCAAGGATCTTCTACATCTCGGTCGGGGCTGGATGAAGTCGAATTAGCAGCCTATACCAGCACAGCTAATATTTTGCTGAACCTTGACCGTGTAATCATGAAAAACTAAGAACAATAATGAATGCATTTTCACAATTACTTGAACAAAAGCCAGCTAGCTTAGCGGCTCAGGACTTTTTAAACCGTAGAATTTTTTTACGCAATGGAGCCGCTGCACTAAGTGCGGCAGCACTTGCCGGTTTACTACCTAAGGGAGGCCAGGCTTCTTCACCATCAATAGCCTCGTTTCCCAATTTTGCCCCCAAGGCGAAGCGGGTGATCTATCTATTTCAGTCAGGTGCACCCTCCCAGATGGATTTATTTGATCCTAAGCCGATGATGGAAAAGGAACGAGGCAATGATCTTCCAGAATCGATACGCAAAGGCCAAAGATTGACAACGATGACCTCGGGTCAAAAAAGTTTCCCGATTGCACCAAGTATTTTTAAATTTGCCCAGCATGGCCAATCGGGCCAGTGGATAAGCGAGCTCTTGCCCCATCTTTCTAAACAGGCGGACGAATTGTGCTTCATTAAGTCGATGCACACCGAAGCGATCAACCATGACCCGGCGATGACTTTCTTTCAAACTGGGCACCAGCTTGCGGGGCGTCCAAGTTTTGGTTCCTGGCTGAGTTACGGATTGGGGGCATCCAATCAGGACTTACCGGCCTATGTGGTCTTGTCCTCCTTTGGGTCAGGCCGTCCCAGTTGCCAGCCCCTATATGACCGTCTGTGGGGTGCCGGATTTTTACCCACCCGTTACCAAGGGGTGAAGTTTCGTAACAGTGGAGATGCGGTGTTGTATCTGTCTGATCCTCCGGGGATAGACCGTGCAATGAGGCGGGGCATGCTTAATGACTTGGCCAAACTTAACCGTATGGATCATAAAACGGTTGGGGATCCCGATATTGACGCCCGTATTTCCCAATACGAGATGGCCTTTCGAATGCAGGCAAGTGTGCCTGACTTACTGGACTTTTCAACGGAGCCTGAAAGTGCAATTAATCAGTATGGACCGGATGTCCGTAAGCCCGGTTCCTATGCCGCAAATTGCCTGCTTGCCCGACGCATGGCCGAGCGGGATGTCCGCTGCATTCAATTGTTCCATATGGGCTGGGATCAACACGGCAACCTACCCAAGCAGATTCGTGGTCAATGCCGCGATGTGGACCAGCCTACGGCTGCTTTGATTTCCGACCTTAAGCAACGAGGCTTACTGGATGATACCTTAATTGTATGGGGCGGCGAGTTTGGCCGTACGATATATTCTCAGGGTGCATTGACAGAAAACAATTATGGTCGTGATCATCATCCTAGGTGCTTCACCATGATGCTTGCAGGAGCTGGGGTGAAGAAAGGATTTTCTTATGGAGCAACTGATGATTTTTCCTACAATATTACAAACGACCCTGTCCATGTGCATGACCTTAACGCCACGATCCTTCACCTGATGGGCGTGGATCACAAAAAGCTTACCTATAAGTTTCAGGGCAGAGATTACCGATTAACCGATGTTCATGGACATGTGGTCAAAAACATACTTTCTTAAATTTCCATAAAATAAAAAATTATGAATCAGTATTCAAAACGACGTGAATTTCTTCGAGTAATCGGCGGGGTAGGGGTTACCTCCCTTCTCTCGCCCAGTTATTTAATGGGTGCCCGTCCCAGTTCGGCCTTGAGCCGGTCGGGCGTATTGGTGGAAGCTTCCGGCTTTGCTGAATTGGGAGGCTGGAAGTTAGATACCCAGCACTACCTACAAATGGGGGGGAATTACCTTCTTGCTCATGGCATGGGTCAACCGGTACAGGATGCCATTACCACGGTAAGCCTTCCTTTAGCTGGCACCTGGCATTTGTGGGTACGCAATCGTGACTGGTGTAAGGGAGATTGGGAATCGCCAGGCCGTTTTCAAGTATGGGTGGATGGCAAACCGGTAAAGGAAACTTTTGGTCATACGGATGAGTCCTGGCATTGGCAAAAGGGTGGATCCATCGACATTAAAAAGGCAGGGGATATCAAAGTGGCCCTGAAAGACTTGACTGGATTTGATGGCCGCTGTGACGCTCTTTATTTCACTCAGGAAACCAATCCTGTGTTACCCAGTAAAGACCTTAAGGAGTTATCTGACTGGAAGGATGAGGTCTCGGGGCGAGCCAAGGAGAAAATTGAGGAATTTTCTTTTGATGTCGTGATCGTTGGAGGAGGCATGTCCGGTTGTGGTGCCGCTTTGGCTGCTCGGTCGCAGGGGCTCAAAGTAGCCCTAATCCAGGATCGTCCCTTATTCGGGGGGAATGCGAGTGAAGAGGTACGAGTACATTCTTTGGGTATCCATGGATACGGTACCAAAATCTTAAAAAAGATAGATACCGCTCACTATCCCAATGGCCATGCTAAGGCAAAAAATGATCAGGAAAAGCGGGAACAGGCCATGGCTCAATCTGGCGTTGATCTTTTTGCTCATCACCTTGCCTGTGGTCTGGAAAAGGAAGGTAATCAAATTGTAAGTGTTGAAGCTAGGGAAGTTAATTCGGGCCGGATTAAACGATTTAGTGCCCCTTCTTTTATTGATGCCACTGGTGATGGCTGGCTAGGATATTGGGCAGGTGCGGATTATCGCTACGGCCGGGAGGCTGCCTCTGAGCACAATGAGGGGTGGGATAAGTATGGAGACCTTTGGAGTCCTGAAAAACCAGACAATCGGGTAATGGGGACAAGCGTGCTTTGGAACAGTGTGCGTTCCAAGACCAAACAGGACTTCCCCAAGGTTCCATGGGCTTTACCCGTGGCAGGAAATCATGCTGCGATCAATGGGGAATGGTACTGGGAATATTCAGAGAATAAGTTAAATCAAATTGATGATGCTGAGGCGATTCGGGATCACATGTTACGGGCTATTTTCGGAAGTTTTTCCAATGCCAAGAAAAACCCAAAATATGCGCCTAATCGTTTGGCATGGGTGGCTTATGTCGGAGGGAAGCGTGAATCCCGGAGGATCATGGGTGATCATATTTATGACATGCATGATGCGGTCGAACGCAGAGAATTTTCGGATGCCGTGGTCGTTGAGAAAAGAGAGGTGGATGGTCATTTCCAGCGAAAACTAAAGGGCTCAAAGCAGGATTTTCTATCTGCTGCTATGTTTCGACATACCGGTGGTCACTATTACATCCCTTTTCGTAGTTTTTATTCTAGGAATCTTACCAACCTAATGATGGCGGGTCGTTGTTTTAGTTGCACTCATGTTGGGCTTTGCGGACCTCGGGTGATGAATACCTGTGGGCAAATGGGGATCGCTACAGGTTTTGCTGCAGCCTTGTGTAAAAAGCATAATGCCAACCCCCGAGAAATAGGAAAGTCTCATATATCGGAACTAAGAAAGTTAATTGGATTTGATGGATCCAAACCTCTTGGTAATCCAAGTAAGCCCGGCCACTGATGGGTGAATGAGGCATCTAGTAAATTTTGGCCTACTCTTTAGCTTTCTTGCCCTGGCTATTACGGGCGGGTGGGCTTACTTTCGCCCTTTTTCCCTTACAGCTACACAAGTTCATTTGCTTGCAGGATTTATCACTCTTGCTCTAGTGGTTTTGCACTTATCCGCCCGCCTTCCTTACTTTCGTAACCGAACAAAAAAGGGGCATGGTAGGGATGGGTTTCGCAAACAACTTCTTATTTTACTGATTCTATTTGGAGGTCTGCTCTATGCAGCGGTTGAAAATATTCCTCCCGTTTCATGGTTGATTGATGGGAGTTATGAGTCTCGGAACCGAGCGGAGATCGTTCGATCTTCGAGCCTGGCCGCTTTTTCTAAACCAGCACCTCATCGAAAATTGATTATTCGTGATTGCCGGGAGCAAAACTCTTCGGGTTTATCTGTTCTACTTCATTTCCCAGAAAACCTGAAGACCATGCCATCGGTTGCGGTTTGGGCGGAGAGTACTACTGGGTCGATGATCGAGACCCTCTATTTAGAGCAATCCCTCGCCTATTCTCCTACTCCTTTGTGGGAAGATTACCAGACTGAGAGGCACCACATTCTGCCCCTGTGGCGTCACCGCTATACCTTGATTTCTGGAATCGCTCCATCGGGAGATGCAGACTCCACATCCGGTGCCACCCAGTCTCACCAGTACGCACTGGATCCTTACTTAGTGAAGGGCCAGGAGAAGGAATTTGTACTCTGTGTCGAAATTAATGCACCTTTTGATTCCAACCCAAACTTTCCTGATAAATTATTGGGTCAACCCTCTTTGATCTACACCTGTTTGATTGAAGTAGACCGTGATGATCCTTACTACCTTCTCGAACTTACCGGGCATGGGGGAGGCGATGCGATTGAAACCGGTAACTTTCAATATGATTTTGATGGGATTGGATCTGCTCTTCACCTGCGAGATCTTTTTCTCACTAAGGTTGAGAAATGAATTTACCTGTTCCCTTTTGCGGGGTTGAATGGGGAAATGAAAATATCGATTTTACTAAGTATTTCCTTCCTGGTTGCCTGCTTTTTTACTTACGGTCAAAAGCCCTGGATCTTAGAGACAACTAAGCAATGGGATTCTGCCCTGATTAAACAAAATGGGATTTTCCTAGATAAAGGAGAGATTAGGCTTCAGCACAAATCCGGGCAGGCAACGGTGAGGACTCCTAATTTCAAAAAGAAAAGATCGGCCAGTTCCCTATTGCTTCGGCAATCCACAAGTTGGCAAAACTGGAATGCGGTTCCTCAGGTTGGTCCTAATAATCTTCAGGATGCACCTGTATTCTTGGTAAAAGGACCCCAAGATTACTGGTTATTCGGGCGTTATGGAAGAATCAATAAACAAGGAAAGAAATTTATTGCTCAGGATGCAACCCTTCCGGGGTTTGATATTCCTTTAAAAACCACTCCACATCCTAATCAATTTAATGCTCCCGGTGGGTTAAAAAGAAACCTTCAGGGATATAATGCTTGGCAAAGTCGGGACATGATCAATTGGGTACACCATGGTTCAGTTACTCCTGCATTTGCTAGATGGACCACCACTGCTGAACAGGTGGGTGGAAAGACATACATTTATTATGACTTTCCCAATGATCAAGACCCTCATCTTTTCATTGACGATGACCTAACAGATGGTCTCCCTGGGGAAAATATGGGTATGGCTTTTGCCGATCCTTCCCACGGTTCTGACTGTGCTGTGATTCGTGATTTGGATGGAAAGTTTCATATTATTTATGAAGATTACAGCCCAATTAATGCCAGTAAGCATTCATGGGACTCTCCGTTGGCCGGGCATTCGGTAAGCCCCAATGGCATGTATCCTTTTAAGGTTTTGCAGCCTGCTGTTGATCACCGAACCAAGCCAACTGGAAAGATTGGAACTTACCAACATCCCCATTGGACAAAGGAGGACCCCAAGAGATTTCCCTCAAATGTGGCCGAGTATGAAATTCACGAACCTGTACAAAATGCTTATGGTGACTGGGCTGCCATTTGCATAGGTGGCCAATACTATTTGTTTGGAGATTATCATCCCGCCCATAAAAAAATACGCACGGCTTGGTTTACTTCTTCCGATATCAACAAGCCTTTTGAGTTTTGTGGAGAAATTGGTAGCGGTCATCCTGATCCGGATATTGGCTTTGCCGATGGCACATTTTATTTAATAACCCAAACCGATGAGGATTATGTAAGCCCGGGTCCATGGGTGGAAAAAGTGGAAACCCGCGTAGGAGTGGACAAGACTGGGGACGGTTCGATTGACCAATGGAGTGAGTGGAGCGAAGTTAAGGAGAGTTACGATTATGTGCCGGGCTTTTCTAAACAGGTTCACCGCGAACCTGCCCAACTTGACATTTCCTCACTCCCTGCAGGTCATTCATTCCAAGTAGAACTTCGAATGACTGACAAAACGAGCAACGCATCTTCTCCAGTTCTTGAAGGACTTGAACTCTCCTTTTTGTAGGTCGGCAAAGTTTACCAGGGCTTGCTCTTTTTAATAAGCTGGCTTTGTGTAGTTGTTAATCTTATGCGGATTTTTTATATGTTCTCCTTTACTCTCCTTTCAGGGAGTTTTCTTTCGTTTGCAGAGAAGAGTGGTAAGGGTGTTGCCCACAAGTTGGGCGAATCAATCAAGTTTGACTGGACGAAGCCCATACCCATTCCATCTCCCATTACTTTAAGCGTGTCTGTAAAAGGAGGAGGTCCTGCTCAGGATTCCGGCGGGTTTGGAGTGGTAGGGAACAATTCCAACCAGGTTAATTCCGGGGAGGCTTTGGCCATCCGTTTTCAGCAGGATGTACAGGTTAATTCTCTAAGTCTTGATATTGGTGAAACTGGCAAACAAGGAGGTTCTTTCCGCATCGGTAGCAAACCACCTATTCAGATTTCGTCGAGTTCTAAGAATAGGGTTATTAAGATTGATAAGCTCGGTCTTCTTAAGCGTGGAGAGATGTTAATCCTGGACTCCTCTGCCTTTAAAAAAGGCCTGAGTGGTGGTAGTTGGAAACTGGTCGGATTAACAGCCCGAGCATACCCTCAAGAAAACTGAGAATTAACTCATTCTAGTTGGGCAAATATTAGCTGCGATAAGCCTTCGTTTCATCCCTCTTATTTCTTTTGTTAGGCAAACAGGGAAGCTTTAACTATAATAAAAACATTATGAACCGTAGAAAATTTTTACAAAGTACGACCTTATCGGCAGGTGCTCTAAGCTTAACCACCCTAGCT
>JABBBW010000037.1 GCA_018607205.1 Opitutales bacterium
ATAATTTAGCTTCGGAGATTGGATCAGATTGCCCAAGTTTTTTAACTCCGGGTTTATGCTTAGCGGAAGGGAGGGGAGAGCATGTTCGGTCGATTATGAAATCTTTATCTCAACAGATATCTGGACAAAGGGTTTTGCTTTTCCGACCAGACATTGGTTTTTCCACCGCAGATGTGTATGCTACGCTTGCTAGTAAAAAAAGTTATTCAACAAAAAAATGGGCACAAGAGAGTGTAAAGTCTTGGGAAAATGGAAACTTACCTATTGAGGAGATCTTGCACAACGATCTGGAGATTCCAGTTTTTGAAAAACATCGATATTTTCTTCCCTTGTTTGAGCAAATTAAACAACAACATGGTATCCAACCAAGACTTTCTGGTAGTGGAAGTTGTTGCTTTGCATTATTGCCATCAGGGTTTGATCAAATTTCGCACCTGAAAGATTTAATACTTAAAGCTTGGGGTGATAAAGTGTTCTTACAGACCTGTGAAATAATTGACTAAAGCTATTATTTAATGGGTCAGAATTTGTTTTCCATGCTTTCACCTTTGAGGCATAGTGGGAATTTGGTTAAAATTTTCTGCGATGATTGAGGACAATAATAATACTTCTGAACTTATGCTTTTCGGGATTCCTGCGTCTCCTGGAATTGCTCATGGTCCGGTATTTCGCTTCCTACATGACGAAGTAAAGATTGCCACATACGAGGTAGAGGAGTCTGACCAGGCAGAAGAGATTAAACGTTTTCTTGAGGCTTTGGAGATGACCAAATCAGAAATCCGAGAAATCCGGGAAGATGTTGCTAAAAATCTTGGTGAAAAGGAAGCGGGTATTTTTGATGCACATATGTTGGTGCTAGAAGATCGTGCCTTGATCGAAGATGTGAAGAAAGAAATTAAAGAGTCAGGTGAAAATGTTGAAAAGTGTGTCCACCGGGTAACCGGGAAATACCTGTCTTTTTTTGACCAATTGGAGGACAAATATTTACGGGAACGAGCCGTTGATTTACGGGATATCTCCCGCAGGTTACAAAGGTGCCTTTCTGGCACCACCGCATCGGGTACCGCCTTCCTTGATGAACCCAAGGTATTGGTGTCGGAAGATCTAACCCCATCGGATACGGCGGCTTTAGACCGCACGAAAATTTTGGGTATTGCCACAGACCTTGGCGGTCAGACCAGTCATGCGGTAATTATGGCACGAGCAAGTGGAGTTCCTGCGGTAGTTGGTTTGCGTGGTTTGACCGAAAAGTTAAGGCAAGGTGATGAACTTTTGATCGATGGTTTTGAAGGGGTTGCAATTATTAATCCCAGTGAAACCACTCTTTTTCGATACGGAAAAGTTGATGTTCAACGTCGTAAACTCATTAATTTGGTCGAGCAGGAGTCTTCCTTACCCTCACAAACTGCTGACGGAAAAGTTCTTAATCTTTGGGCGAACGCAGATACACCTGAAGAGGTCAAGAAGTCGATCGATCTGGGGTGTGAAGGTATCGGGCTATACCGTACAGAATCTCTATTTCTTCGAACCAATTCTCTACCATCTGAAAATGATCAGTACGAAGAATATGCCAAGATGGTGGAAGCGGCTTCAGGAAAGCCCCTAACTATACGAACTTTGGATCTTGGTGGGGATAAATTACTTGATGGTTTGAACCAACAAAGAGAAGCCAATCCATTTATGGGTTTTAGGGCAATTCGATACTGCCTGAGTAACCCGGCGGTATTTTTAGATCAATTGCGTGCAATCTTGCGGGCAAGTGCACATGGAAACATGCGTATCATGTTGCCAATGATTTCAGGGGTAGGAGAGGTTATCCGGACCAAGGAATTTATTGCTCAGGCAAAGCGGGAACTGGACAGTCGTGGAGAAAAATATGATCCAGAGATTCCACTGGGTTGTATGATTGAAACACCCGCTGCAGTTGCAATTTGCGATCTACTCGCCCAGGAATCCGATTTTTTTAGCGTTGGTACAAACGATCTTGTGCAGTACCTCCTGGCTGTTGACCGGGTAAATAATGAAATCGCTTTTCTATACGAACCTCATCACCCTGCTGTCCTTCGCTCACTTAAACAAGTTGCATCTGTTGCAGGGGAAAAGAATTTACCCGTTACGCTGTGTGGAGAAATCTCTGGAGATCCTCACTTTTTACCCCTGTTGATCGGATTGGGTTTTGATTCGTTCAGTGCTTCTCCATCAATGGTTTTGGAGATGAAGTTTTTTGCCCGCCGTTTTAATCAACTAGATGTTGAAAAAATTACCCGGGAAGCGGAGAGCAAGTTTCGACCATCTGAAATCAAGGAATTGATTAAGAACTTTTACGAAGATCGGGTTTCAGAAGCCTCGGTTTCAGAAACTCTTTAAAAAAGGCTGGCTTATTCGTCCTGAAATTTGGAGGCGAAAAGATCAGACATTTGCTTTTCTAATTCAGGTGCATCTTCAGGGCTGCATTCAAAGGAAAGTTCCGATCCGCGGGCTGCTGCGAGCATCATAATTCCCATAATACTTTTCGCATTTACCCGCTCCCCATCTTTTTTGGTTACCCAAATTTCCCCAGAAAAGTGTGATGCAATCCGTACGATCATGGCGGCCGGTCGTGCATGCACACCCATTTTGTTACTTACCTCGAGGGTAAAAGTATGAGCATTTTCTAAAGGTTGGTCAGGCACAAATATGATTTAGATCGTTCAGGAGAGAAAAGACAAAGAAAAAGTTCGAGCACCCCAAAGAACCAAAGCCGCGGCTATGGCAGCGAGAAGATCGTCCACCATCACACCAAACCCACGGGGGAGTTTCTGTGCAGAGTGAATGATCCAGGGCTTGGTTACATCGAATAAACGAAAAAGAGCGAATCCAAATGCGAGCCAGAAAAAAGTCTCTTTAGTGGGCGGAATCATCCAAAAGTCAAAGAGAGGGAGAAAGACGAATGGAATAACTGTAAATTCATCCCAAATTATTTCTCCCGGATCGTTTCGATCGAGTAGGATTTCGGCTCGAGAGCAAAGGGGGATTCCAATAACAAAAAGAGGAAGGAAACTCAGGGCAATTAGGTGAGCAGGCCAACCCATTACCAGTGTCATGAAAACATATGCGAGCAAACCGACCAATGACCCCATAGTTCCAGGTGCAGGTAACTTAGTTCCTACCGGTCCCAAAGTGGCGAGGAAGAGAACGATTCGATTCATCCTATCAACATTTAAGAGTCCTGGCCTATAAAGACTTTCCAGTATTTTACCAAATAATTGATCCCTGAATAAACCGTGAGAACGCAGGCTAGAATCAAGGTAACTTGTGCTGCTTGCCCAATGGGTTGGATCCATGTGGAAGAACTCGCAAGGAATTCGGTCTGCGAAAGATCATGGATAAGTGCACCTTCGGTTATAAATAAACAAATTGAGGTAATTTGCATGACTGTTTTTACTTTACCTGCCTTTTCGGCTGCTAGGGTTTTCCCCTGAGCCGCTGCAATCAAGCGTAATCCGGTGATAAGAAATTCTCGTGAAAGTATTAACAGAATGGGAAATAAAGCCCACAAACCGATTATGCCAAGGGCAAGCATGCTTACAAAAGTACCCATGGTAAATATCTTATCTACCAATGCATCCATGAACTTACCAAAATCAGAGACCTGGCCCAGGCGGCGTGCTAGCCAACCGTCCAACCAGTCGGTCAAGGCCCCAAAAAGAAATAGCAATAAGGCAACCGTCCATGACCAGGGGATGGTTTTTTCTTCCCATGGATGAAGTAAGGCAACCACCATTACCATAAGTGGAATTCTTGATAGAGTTAATAAGTTGGGCAGATTCATCAATGTGGAAAGGATTTAGATCCTTCCTCGAAAATTGGCAACTACAACTCTAGTGTATCCTTGGTTGTGGACTTGTACGCAGACAGTCGTTAGAAAGAAAATAATGGCTATTGCTTTGTACCCTGGCACTTTTGATCCCGTAACTCATGGACACTTGGACGTGCTTTCCCGAGCTTCCCGGTTGTTCGAAGAAGTAATCGTGGCTGTTGCCTCTGGCAATTCGGCTAAGAGTACCTTGTTTTCTCCAGAAGAGAGGGTTTCCATGGTTGAGGAGAATTTAGCCAGTTTTAATAATGTATCAGTGGAATTATTTGATGGGTTACTGGTGGATCATGCTATGCACAAGGGAGCGAGTGTTTTGATTCGCGGATTACGAGTGGTCTCTGATTTCGAGTACGAATTTCAAATGGCCCAGATGAACAGACATCTTGATTCTTCTTTGGAAACTATTTTTCTTATGCCTAGTCAGAAATATTTCTTTACCAGTTCGCAACTTATCAAGCAGGTTCATCGTTATGGAGAACGGGAAACTGGATTGGTTCCTGAAAATGTCAGGCTGGCTTTGAAAAAAAAATCAGTTTTAGAAAGAAATAATAAGGAGCTTGAACAATGAGTGATCGCAAGCGTTCCATCTTCGGGGTCGTATTTTTGACCATCTTTTTAGATATGGTGGGATTTTCCATCATTTTCCCGCTTTTTCCTGACATGCTCGATCACTATTTGTTCCTTGAACAGAGTATGGGCGGGGGAATAATTTCTCGTTTCGTTTCTTGGGTAAGTGAATTCGGCCATGACTTGTTGCCAGGAAATCCAAATTTTCGTTTGGAAACCGTAATCTTCGGGGGGATTCTTGGTTCGCTATATGCAATTCTGCAGTTTTTCTTTGCCCCGATTTGGGGTGGTTTATCTGACCGTTATGGACGCAGACCTGTGCTCATAATAACCCTTGGTGGCACAGCAATCGGGTATTTTCTTTGGATCATGGCAGGAGATATTTGGGTTCTTCTGCTTTCCCGTGTAATCGGTGGAATGGCTGGGGGGAACATTTCGGTTGCAACTGCGGCCATTGCAGATGTGACCACTAGGGAAAAGAGATCTAAAGGGATGGCATTTGTTGGTATTGCTTTTGGGTTGGGATTTGTTTTGGGGCCAGCGCTTGGAGGTTTGGCGTCGCAATGGGATTGGTCGGGCTCAGAATTGGTGTTTTTTGGTATGCATCCGTTTTCGGCAGCTGCTACAATAAGCTTCGGTCTTGCCGTGATTAATCTCTTGTGGCTGGTTTGGGGTTTTTCTGAAACCCTACCTGCAGAAAAAAGAAATCCGACAAATTCTTTTCTTCCAGCTGTTTGCAAGATGACTGAAGTAACAAGTCCGGAAGCTCGACGAACCTGTCTTTGTTACCTGCTTTACATGATTTCTTTTTCGGGCATGGAATTTACTCTGACTTTTTTGGCTGTCGAGCGGTTTGCTTTTTCACCGCAAGATTTGGGAGAGATGTTTTTACTGATCGGGGGTACACTCATATTGGTTCAGGGCGTTGTCGTTCGTCGATTTGTAGGTCGGATAGGTGAGCGTAATATGGCTCATTTGGGAATTTTTATAGGAGTTTTTGCCTTTTTGGTAATTTCATTTTCTCATTCTTTCTCTTGGTTCTATCCGGGATTATTTCTCATGTCTACCGGAGTTGCCTTGATAAGTCCTACATTAACCGCCCTTACCTCCCTTAGTTCTTCAGAATCTGAACAAGGAGTGAATCTAGGAATTTTTAGGTCATGTGGGTCCATTGCCAGGTCGATCGGACCTCTCTCGGCTGGCTTGATTTATTTCACTTATGGATCATCAATTGCCTATTTAATTGGGGCAATCTGGCTAATTTTTCCTGCCCTTGTATTGTTTGGCGTTAAGCAGTCTTCAGGTAGTAGGGGCTTAGCTTCTGCTAATTAGTCTTCTTTTCACTCGCCAATTTTTGCAAGTTTGCTAAAGATTAGGGGTCTAAAACATTGAAACTGAACCTACTTACAGCCTGAATGAATACTGAAGTTATCGATCGTATGGTCGAAAAAGATCCGTCCTTGGAATCCTCACGCCCTGTCTTAGAGTCAATGAATCCAGGAACTTACTGCATACATCGCAGTTGGGGCTTTGGATTGATTGCCGGTTTTGATGATGATCGCGGAATGATCCTGATTAATTTCGAGGAAGACGATAAAAGCAGTCATGCAATGGATCCTGTATTTTGTATCGATAAGTTAGAATTGCTTCCCGATGATCATATTCTTGCCCAACATCGTAAAAATACTGAGGAAATTGAAAAGTTAGCCAAAAAAGAGCCTGCTGATTTGATTATCAAGGTTTTGGAACATGGAAATGACGGGTGCATGAATACCCGTGAAATTGAAAGAGTTCTCGGCTACTTATTTGGTGCTGCCAAGGCGAAACGTTGGTGGACTGCGACGAAAAAGGTATTGGTTAAAGACCCTCGTATCGCGGTTCCCAACAAAAAAACCGAACCCTATGTATTGCGTGACGAACCAGTAAAACCTGAACAGGAAATCCTTCAGGACTTTTTTGAGGAAAAAAGATCCTATGAAAAAATAGTACTGGCAGAAAAACTTTTTGACCTCGCAGCAGAAAAAGAGGATTTACAGGCGGATCTTCCCCAAGTGCTCGCAGATCTGACGGTCGCAATTTTAGAGGCTAAGAATTTAAGCCAAGCTGATCGATTGTATGGTATCTGGGTTCGCAACAATTTAGCCAGAGATGTTGAGGAAGATGTTGAGAAATTAGAACCAACTTCTGCTTCTATCCTCAAAGAATGCGAGGACGATCTAGCTGCCTTGGCAGATCTAATGCCAGCTAAGTTTCACAGCCGTTTTCTAGACTTGGTCGCCCGTACCTATCCTGATAATTGGAAAAAGACTGTCCTCAACTTATTGCAAAACACCACGGTTAAATTTTCAGGTGAATGTGCTCATTTCCTGATAGATCGCGAAGAGTCAAAACTCTTGATTTCGACTCTTAATGTTTGGTTAGATGAACAAACCCTCAAAGCTCCTGTGTTGTTATGGATGCTCAAATTCCGTAAGCTTGCAAAATTTCAGGAGTTACTCGACAAAATGATCAATCCTCGGCTCTTAACCGCCGTATTTTCTGCAATTGATTATGAGTCTTTGAAAAATGCTACGAGTCGTCGTATTCCTCTCGGAGAAGTCCTTTCAGATGACCGACAATTATTATCTGATATTTTGGATAAAGGTTCCGAAGAAAATGCTAAAGATCTTGCCCAAGCATTAATGCTTAACCCCGGATTTGAGGATCTAACCAAGAGATCATTACTCGCACGATTTATCAAGAAGTTTTCCAGCATCCAAGCACTTTTAGACGGTCAAAGTAGTTCAAGCTCAAGTAGCTCTGCAAGTGCACCGGTTGAGGATACCCTTATTGTTTCCAAGGATAGTTATGATCGCAAACTTGGAGATCTTGATGTCTTGACCAAGGAAAAGATTCCCGAAAATTCGCTTGCTATCGAAAAAGCCAGGGAGCATGGAGATTTGAAAGAAAATGCGGAATATCATATGGCTAAGGACGATCAAAAAATCCTTCTTGCCCGCCAAGCTGAATTGCAAAGCGAATTGATGCGTGCAAAAGCTACTGATTTTAGTGAAGCTCCAAGCGATTCAATTGGGATAGGATCCGTTGTAAAGCTGAAGGATACGGGTTCTGGAGAGCAGTTATGTTACACAATTCTTGGTGCGTGGGATGGTGATCCTGATAATAATGTTCTTTCTTACCTAACTCCACTGGGTCAAAGTATTCTTGGTAAAAAAGTGGGAGATGACATTCAAATCGATGTGGAAGGAAATGCTCAATCATTGTCAGTTGAAAGCGTCAGTCGCTGGGTAGATAACAAGTAGGTTGTTTCTTTGATCTTTGGAATAGCTTTTGCTGTTCTAATCGCCATTTAATCTTGTTCTCATTTCTATACTGATTTTGGAGTCTTTGGATTTCCATTGCAGGTAAGCTTTTGTAAATCTACAACCTGTGTGGAATGAAGATTACTGAGGTTTTACAAGTACTTTCAGATCCCACTCGTTTGCGTATGCTCCGTTTGTTGGGGCAAGAAGAATTATCGGTTGCTGAATTACAGGAAATCTTGGAGATGGGACAATCCCGAATTTCTTCTCATCTTGGTTTGTTGAGAAGGAATGAACTAGTTAGCGACCGCAAGGATGGTAAGCGTACTTATTATGTATTGGATATCGATCCATCCCCAAAGTATGAGTTTCTTAGGTTGGCCTTATCTGAGGAATCTGATGAGGAGTTTTGGCTTAGTGATCAGTCTGCCCTTTCCCGTATTGTCGATCGTAGAAGGCGTGAATCTGAACGCTATTTTGATGAAGTGGCGGAGCGCTTGGGAAAAAATTATGTCCCCGGAAGAACTTGGGAAGCAATTGGACATTTTCTCTTTCGTCTTGTTCCCTCAATTACCATCGTCGATTTGGGTGCGGGGGAGGGTACAATTTCTCAACTCTTAGCAGACCGGGCAAAGAAAGTAATTTGTATAGATAGTTCAAAAAGTATGGTTCGTTTGGGGACCGACTTAGCAAAAAGAAAAGGACTTGCGAATTTAGAGTATAAGGTTGGCGATTTAGAAAAAGTTCCATTGCCAGCTAAAAGCGTTGATCTCGCACTAATGAGTCAATCCTTACACCATGCACAAAAACCAGAAGCTGCTCTTTCGGAGGCTTTTCGGGTTCTTAAACCTGGTGGGCAGCTAATTGTTATCGATTTAAAAAAACACCAGTTTGAAAAAGCTCGTGAACTTTATGGTGATCACTGGTTGGGCTTTGGTCAGAACGAACTCTATCGAATGATTGATGAGGCAGGCTTTCGTGGGGCAAAAGTAGAGGTCGTCGCTAAAGAAAATAAAAAGCCTTTTTTTGAAACCCTTCTCGCCACAGCAGAAAAGGCTTAGTTAGGAAACTAATCCAAACTATCTTGGTTTTTAACCAAAAGAGTATTCAAAATATTCCCCACTTCTTTGGGGTCTACTCTAGGTTGATCGCAGGCATAATCTCGGCAAAGGAAAAAAGTAGGCTTTTGCGAAGATGTAAAGGCGGTTAAATAGGGTGCTAGTTCTACAATCTTTGACTTTTCAAATTGTCTAGGTAAGTGAATTTGAGTTTTGAAGGGCAGAAAACGTTTGTTTGTTTCCTTGATGAATTTCTTCGTGTTTTCATCCTCTAAATTTCCAGAAATTACAATTTCGTAAGGTGGGTGGAGAACAAAGGCGAGGGCGTGTAAAAAGTTTTCGGCCCCAGAAGGGCTAGACTCCAAAAAACCGGAGAATGCAGAAAAGGAACGGTTCAAACAATCGCGATATTTTTCATCGCCTGATATCTTCCATATTCTGCAAAGGTTCATCGCCATAACCGAATTTCCAGAAGGTATGGCACCATCATAAATTTCTTTTGGTCGGGTTAGTAATTGCTCGCCATCCTTGGCGGTGAGGAAAAATCCCCCAACTTCAGGGTCCTCAAAAAGTTCGCGGGAAAGATCGATCAATTGTTTTGCTTGGTCCAGGTAATGAGGGGTGCAGGTAGCCTCGTACAAGTCAATCAAGCCTTGCGCTAAAAAAGCGTAGTCTTCCAGATGGGCGGGTAGTCCGGCTTTGCCGAGTCGCCAGCGTTTGAGCAACCTACCATTTGGTTGACGAAGTTCGGAAAGGCAGAAGTCAGCTGCTTTTTGGGCCCGGATGATATACTCCTTGATACCCATGGCCTGTCCGGTACGAGCAAAGGCGGAAATCATGAGGCCGTTCCAGTCTGTTAGTACTTTATCGTCGAGTTGAGGGTGTACCCGACTTTCTCTGGAATTGAAAAGTTTTTTTCGTATATTTTCCAGTTTCTGTTGAAATTCTTTTGGTTTTACATCCTGTAAATGGGAATACTCGGAAATGGATTTTTTGAGATGTGGAATGTTTTTGCCGGTTCGTTGGCGTGTTGCTTCGTCCAAATAATTTCCTGATGTTTCGCAACCGAATATATTGATGAAAGTTTCCCCATCCTCATCTCCTAGAACAGAAATCAATTCAGCCTTCGTCCAGAGGTAAAATTTCCCTTCCTCTCCTTCGCTGTCCGCATCTTCTGCAGAGTAGAATCCACCCTCGGGGGAAGAGAGTTCACGGGAGACATAATCAAGGGTATGTTGGCATGCCTCTTTCATCAGAGGATCTTCTGTGAGTTGATAGGTTTCCAGGCAAGCTATTGTAAAGAGAGCTTGGTCATAGAGCATTTTTTCAAAGTGTGGAACCAGCCATTCACGATCAGTCGAATAACGGTGGATGCCCCAACCAATTTGGTCATAAGTTCCGCTAAGGCGGATTTGACGCAAGGTGTGGGAAACCATATTGAGGGCCTCTTCTTTTCCAGTTCTTTGATAATAGCGCAATAGAAAGGAGAGGGAGTGCGGGGTGGGGAATTTAGGTTGTTGACCAAAGCCTCCATGTTCTGAGTCATAAGCTTGGGAGAGGGCGTCAAAGCATCGGTCTAGATGACTGGCGTTAAGGTCTCCCCCTGCCTGGCTAGATTGAGCCTTAGCTAAATTCTCAATGATTGACCGTCCAACTTCATCAACTTTTTCCTTTTCCTCCTTCCAAATCCGTGAAAAGTGAGGAAGCATGTCTAGCATAGAGGATTTTGGGAAATAAGTGCCAGCGAAGAAAGGAATTTTTTGTGGAGTCATGATCACCGTCATGGGCCAACCTCCACGTCCCGTCATCATTTGGGTGACAGACATGTAAACATTATCGAGATCAGGTCTTTCTTCCCGATCCACTTTAATACAGATATAATTTTCATTAAGTAGACGGGCGACCTCTTCGTCTTCGAATGATTCTCTTTCCATTACATGGCACCAATGACAAGTGGTATAGCCAATCGAGAGAAAAATAGGTTTATCTGAGGACAGTGCTAATGCTAAAGCCTCATCTCCCCAAGCCCTCCAATCAATGGGGTTGCGGGCATGCTGAAGTAAATAAGGACTACTTTCAAAAATTAATCGGTTGTATGCACTTCCACCGTCTGCGGGTAGTTTTGCAATTTCTTCAGCAGTGGGTAGTTTGTGACGCATCAATGAAGTTGCCTCCTTTTTGGCGGGAATCGGCGTTTTATTCCTCTGTGTATGATCACTTGATGGATTTGTTTCTGAGCAGGAGATAAACGCGAGTAAACATACCCGATTCCAACAACTGAGGAAGTGTGTATGGGCTCGGTGAATCCGGAACAAGCTTAGGTAACGGATATAAGTTGATTCAAAGACGCAACACGTTCTTCAATTTCAGATTTACCAGCCGACTCCAAACGATCGCACCCAAAGGCCTCAACCGTAAGACTGGCAGTGCAGGTAGCATAAAGCATCGCTTCCTTGATCGCAGAGAAATCTGAACGGTTTTGAGAAGATAATCTTCCAATAAGGGCACCGGCAAAAGAATCTCCAGCCCCTGTGGGGTCATGTAATTGAGTCACGGGGTAAGCGGGTAGGGCAAACATTCCCTCTTCGTGAAATAGAATAGCTCCGTGTTCTCCCTTTTTGATGATTACGCTTTCTGGACCCATCTGACGAAGTTTTTCACCGGCAAGAATAACGTTTGATTCACCTGTTAATTCCTCGGCCTCCGAATCATTAATTACAAATAGGCTTACTTTTTTAATCAGGGAGAGAAGAGATTCGCGCTCGGTCTCGATCCACAGGTCAATGGTATCTGCAAGTACAAACGAATTTCCAGCTAATTGATCAAGCACATGCATTTGTAGAGCGGGGTGGATGTTTCCCAAGAGTACAAATGAGGAATCTTTGTAGGATTCTGGGAGGTCGGGACGGAATTTCTCGAACACATTCAATTGAATATCCAAGGTGTCTCGACGGTTGAAGTTTTCATGGTACTTTCCCTTCCAAAAAAAGGTGGGTCCGGAATCATCCTTTTTGACGCCTTCAAGATCAATTCCTCTTGCTCGAAGTCGGTCGAGGTCGGATTCTCCAAAATCATTTCCAACTACACCAACCATGCGCACTTGTGTGTAATAACTCGCAGCAAACGAACAGTAAGAGGCGGCACCCCCTAAAATTCTTTCCTGTTCAGCTTGGGGAGTAATAACGTTGTCAAAAGCGACTGAGCCAACAACCAATAACGGGGAAGACTCAGATGAATCGGATGCAATAATATCAGGCATAAGAGTATGAAATATAAAATTCGGTTAA
>JABBBW010000043.1 GCA_018607205.1 Opitutales bacterium
GACCCGCAACGATTAGCCGACGACGAACTTATCCGAGTGCATGGCACACATCTATTACGTCAAAAATGGTCGGGTGCACGCCATTCCTTCTTCAATCAATCAGGTTTAGCCAGCTGTGGTAATTTCTTTGAAGGTCCGATTAGTGAAAGGTGTGTGGAATTTGCTGAGTACGACTCCAACCTTTACTGCCTCGCAAATTTGATTGCCAATCGATCCTCAGCTGGCGGTTTTCAAATCGAATTAATTAAGGACTCAGTGCCTGGTTGTGTACTCGCGGTTGCTCATGCAGAGGTAGACTCCAACCTCGACGAAGAACTAAATGCAGTCGCATCGCACCACTTATCTTCCCTACCTGGGGTTCTCTCCAAAGATGCATGCCTTTGGTCCCTGCTCCAAGGATCAATGAGTCGAGGGTTCCCCAATCATTCGGTTGGAGAACTTGCAGATGCTTCCTTCTTTGGAAAACAACGATTAAAGGGCGAGACCTACCTTTGGTTTGCCTGGCCTGAGATTGAAAATGCCCACTCCGGAGCGGTTGCCTCCACTGAAAAGCCGGGGCAATAATGCCCAAGTTCGGGCTCACTAATCGGCTCACACATTCCCTGGCAGACAAATAATTCCCCTTGGTACTTCGCCATGTTTAGCCGAACTGCGTTGTAACGTTGATGGTTTACACAGGCTGAAGACGAAGGCTTTACCCGGGAGCGACTTGCCCAAAACCGATATCGTTCCAACAGAAAATGGTCTATTTTCTTACCAGCCAAGTTTTGATTGATGTCTGTAGTATTCCAAGATGCATCGATCGTAGAAAGCCCGCCCCCTTTTCGGGTACTGGAAAAAGATAAATGTCCGACTTGTAAACTTCCAGATCGTACAATGTGGGCATTATTGTAGGGCAAACCATAAAGCATACGCGCACCAATGACTCCAATTGGATCCGTTGAATCCAGGGAAAAAAACCATACCCCCTTTCTACCCTTTTTATCCCTTATGTAGGTACGCAAATTCAGCTCCCAAAAATCGCTCCATTTTAACCAACTAATCGGACGGATTCGCAAATTGCTCAAGCGAAAGGCAACAACACTTATCCACGCCTCGTCCTCATAAGTGTCGACCTCCAAATCATCTGGAAGCCTACCTTGAATAATCGCTGGGTTTACTCGGTAGTGTAACATGACAAGGTCCTCCCAGTTTTGAGACATAAACCGATTGAGAAAGGACTTGATCATGGGATCGGCTCGCTTGTGGAAAAGCCGGTGTCTTGGACTGGATTATTTTTTGGGAAAAAGCTCGTCTAGCTTTTCCCGGCGATAGCGGAAAATTCTCTCCAATGTACGGCGGACAAAAAGAAGATGGGCAATCGATCCAAAAATTCCAAAAGGTACTTTATAAATAATATCATCTGACATCATGGTACCTTCATCCACTTCTTCCAAGCGATGGGTATGCAACCATAATTTGTATGGGCCCACCCTTTGTTCATCCATAAAAGAATATCCCTCCTCCACATACTTAATTTCCGTGAGCCAGGGTGTCCAACCAAGCAGGGGAACTTTTACCTCATACTCAAGAAATAATCCGGCGTAAGCACGTTCCGGAGGCTTTCCCTTGATCCGAAAAGCAAGATCGGGCGGAGTGATTTGGTTGAGGTTTTGCGGGACCGACACGAAATCCCAAAGGGTTTGGCGATCAATAGGCAAAATTTGTTCTTGGGTAAGGTGGTGCATGGCATCATTATTAGCGAGGATTATAGAATGAGCAACCCGCTTGACCCACCGCCAAAACCTATATAAGCTAGGCTAATGATAAAGCCCACACTAATTGCCCTCCTCCTCGTTCCTTCTTTCTTTCTTCAAGCTCAGGATTTCATGTCAGACTCTGCAGCTATCAAAGTATCGTACGGGTCCTCCCCGGACCGAAAAGTTGAAGGGACAGATATTGAAATTGGTGGAAGTCAGTGGGAATTAATGACTCCTTTATATTACCACGACGGTGGTGACTGGTCTTTTGGTGCGGGTTTGCGCTATAAAAGTACAGATATTGATATTTCAGATGCAACTTTTTTACAAGAGGATCATTTGCAGTCACTTGAACTGGCCCTGTTCTTAAGCAAAGACTACTCTGACAGCTTAAAGGGGATTGTTTTGTTCGTCCCTGGAATGTCCGGAGATTTTGAAACTACTGGAGGCGATGCCATGAACTACATGGCCATGGCGGGGGTTCGTTGGAAAAAAAGTGAAACCTTCCAATGGATATTCGGGGCCTTTTACTCAACCGGGTTTGACGATGATATATTTCTCCCTGCGGTGGGTTTTATGTGGGAACCATCCGACAAGGCTGACCTGGTTTTCGCCGGTCCGATTATTCGCTACCGATACAGCTTGACGGAATCGTTTGATTGGATTGCCGGCGGACAATTCTCCGGAAACCGATGGCTAACCGAGGCGGATTACAATGATGGTGCGGGAGTCGTGGAAAAAGAATTTTCCATGCAAGCCTACCGCCTCTACACCACCATACAATGGAACCCGACCGAGAAACATGGTGTGTTTGCCACCCTCGGTGCTGAACTTGGGCGAGAAGTTGAAATAAAAAACGCGGCAGGTACCACTCTTGCTGAACGCGACCTTAAAAGTTCTCCGAGTTTCGAGGTTGGTTACCGCTTTCGCTTCTAAAAAATTGTCCCCAAAATTGCTTCGGCAGCCTCCAATCCGGAGATACTTGCCCGCTCGACCCTCTCTCCTCCAAAACCATCTCCGGCAAGTGTAAGTCCGAGCTCGGGGAGGTGCAAGTGGCTGGCACCAAAAGTAACCAAGGGCTTGGCAAAGCCCCAACGATGTGGAACCCAAGACAATACTCGGGCTCCCAATTGATCTTCAACAGAGGCCAACAACTCAGGTGCCCATTCTGCTGCGGGCACATCCCAATTTATTTGGGATAAATCAGCGGATGTGTGTAAGGTAATTGCCGGTTTTTGTGAAATTCCTTTTACCTGATTGTCGGACAACCAGTCTATATTTTTGGCAGGATGCGTAACCGCTCCGGGATAAATAAGCCTGGAAGGACGATCCAATATTCCTAGAATTGCTAAGCATCGGGTATGACGGATTGCCTCCAGACGACCCATCGATTCCGCCCCAAGTTCTACTCGGCTTCGGTCAAACAATTCGAGCATTTGCTGGGAAGGCATTGTTATGACCAGGTGATCGGCTTCTAAAACTCGCCCCTCTCCTTCACGCTCCAAAATCTTCCAGCCTTTTGTCCTCTCGATTTTTTCAACGAAAAAATTTAGTGCTAACTTCGACCTCTGAGTAAGCGATTTGGCTGGCCCGGTCATGCCGGTTTTACCGCGGTAACGCATGTCTGTTGGAATATCAGTTCTCCCTGGCACTTGATCGTACCATTCAATCGCCCGTTTTTCTTTACACCATTGTTTGTTGAGTGCTTGCAACCGTATATCGCGAGCGGTGTAGAACTGAGCCCCATGATCAATCCTCGCTCCATCCATTCGACGGGTAGCCATACGGCCCCCCACACCCCTGCCTTTTTCGACGACAGTTACCTGATGGCCCGCCTGAGTTAATTGATGGGCACAGGAACAACCCGAAATACCAGCTCCAATGATGGCGATATTCATATCAATTGCATTGACCGGAAGGATCAAATGATTGTGAGAATTTCAAATTTCTAGAAAATGTAGGTGTTTTTAAAATAAAGGCTTTGGATTTCAATATTGTAAATAAAACCCTCTTAAATTATCGAAATACTTTCAACTAAGATATGAGCAGTGCGACTATGACAGCAGAACAAGCAAGCAACTATGATAGTGTAGTTAGCAAGCTTGCGGGTAATTTGCCCAGCATTCCTGTACTGGTTAACGATATGATGAAGGTAGTATCCGACCCTGGTGCTGCAACTTTTGCACTCTGCGACATCATTCAAAAAGACCAGTCTGTTTATGCTAAAATCCTTAAAATTGCTAATTCAGTTGAATTCAGAAAGGGAAGAACTGATCGAATTACACAAATCAACGATGCTGTCCTAAGAATTGGCTCAGAAAATGTCCGGCGGACTTTACTCAGCACCTCCGTCCTAGATAGCTTTAGGAGCGATGAGAATGAATCTAAGTTTAAGTTGGAAGGCCTGTGGCTACACAGTTGCGGAGTGGCTCTCGCAAGCCAACTTCTCAGCGAGCGGTATGATGAAGAACTTTCAGACCAAGCCTATGCATGTGGACTTCTGCATGACTTGGGTAAGGTTGCCAAAATCAAATTCTTGAAAAAGGAGTTCCTCAGCGAAGTTAAGTTTACAGACAAGAATAATTGCTCGCTTTGGTTTGCAGAAAAAGCTTTGGGCCATATTCAACACGATCTTCTCGGATCAATGATCATAGAAAAATGGGGGGTTTCTCCCATCATTGAAAAGGTTGCCCGCTGGCATCATACCTACAGCAAAGGTTCTCGTTTTTTAGTAGATGACCCAAAAATTCACAAACTCATCGATATTGTTATGCTAGCCAACCATATGATCAAGGAGTTGAGATTTGGAAATAGTGGTTCGGCGGAAATTGAAGAGTTACCATCAGGCTTCTTACGGCGACGCAGAATGAACGAGGAAGAATATATTTCTGCCCGCGAAGCTGTTCGCATGCAAATCGATGCAGAGTCTGAAAACCTAGCGATTCTGTTAAAGGGATAAATTCACTTTTCATTCCCTTGATCCCGCTGCTTGGGCTATCACAAAGTTGAATATATAATTTCGTTGTATGAAATCCAAGGTTCGACGGGCACAAGATCGAGGTTTTGCAGAACATGGTTGGTTGCATGCGAAATTTTCATTCTCTTTCGCCAATTACTATGACCCAGAAAACTGCGGTTTTCATTCCTTGGTTGTGATGAATAACGATGTAATTGAGCCTGGAGGAGGTTTCCCTACCCACCCTCACAAAGACGCAGAGATTTTCACCTATGTGATTTCTGGAGAACTGGAACATAGGGACAGTATGGGAAATGGTTCGGTTATACGACCCGGCGATTTGCAATACATGAGTGCTGGATCAGGGGTAACTCACAGTGAATTTAATCCATCCACTAACCGCGCTACCGAACTTTATCAGATTTGGATGACCCCCAATAAAACAGGCGGAGAACCCCGCTATGCAGAAAAAGAACTAGCTGGAGCTGAAAAGCAAAACGGATGGATCCTTCTTTTTTCGGGCGATGGTAGAGAAGGCTCCACGCCGATTCGTCAAAACGCACAGTTTTTATTTGGAAGAGCGGATGCGGGGACGAATCTTTCAATCAAGCCAGAAGAGACACTTCCTCATGCTTGGATTCAAGTGGTTTCCGGAGCATTGAGTGTCGCTAACCACAAATTAGGAAAAGCCGACGGACTCAGAATTGAAAACCTGAACGCACCTCTCAACTTAACAATCAACGAGGCCTGCTCTCTTTTTCTGTTTCGTCTGTCCGACAACTCATGAGCCAGCAATCATTATTTAATGAAGGTATTGAAGAGTTTGATCTGCCGGATTCAGAACTTCACTATCACCCCCAATTTTTACCAAAGCCAACTGCTGACCGGCTACTCCATGACCTCAAAGAAAAGATCGAATGGACCCAAAATACGATCCGTTTCTATGGCAAAGAAAGCTTAGTACCCCGACTCGAGGCCTGGTATGGAGACCCTGGGAAATCCTATGCGTATTCCGGTATCCATATGAATCCAAAACCATGGACTGAGGAGCTTTTAGAAATAAAAGGACCCATCGAAAAACAGGCAGGCGTTACCTTCAATTCCGTACTTATAAATTATTATCGTGATGGAAAAGACCGGGTAGCCTGGCACAGTGATGACGAAAAAGAGCTGGGCCAAAACCCGGTTATTGGATCAGTCAGCTTGGGAGCTGAAAGAAAATTCAAGCTACGTCACAAAAAATTCAAGGAGAACGGGCACAAGGCAGAGATCATGCTCCAACATGGAAGCTTTCTATTGATGAAGGGATCGACCCAACACCACTGGATGCACGAAATTCCGCGAACCGCCAAGCCAATCGGTCCCCGGATCAACCTAACTTTTCGAATTATTCTCTAATATTTACGCTTTTGCGATTGATCCAACCCGACATCCTAGTCGATCTATAGACCATGCGTATCTCTTTTATTTTTACCTACCTAGCTCTATTAGCTAATTTACCTTTGATGGGATATGAGGCGATGCATGAAAAAACTCCGGTTGGAGAGATTAGAGTTCTCGAACTTCCTAAACGGATCGCCCTCGAAGCTAAGAGCACCCAAGGTTATTTTTCTGAAAACAATGGATTGTTCCGCACTTTGTTTGGATACATATCCAAGCACGATCTATCTATGACCACTCCAGTTGAAGCAGAAATTAAACCTGGGAAAATGCGTTTTTTTGTCGGTGAAAAAGATACAACCAAAAAACGCCCAAATACAGGTAAGGTGGAAGTGATAAACCTGGACCCCATTACAGTCGTAGCGATTGGCATTCGGGGTAGTTACAATAGTGAAAACTTTCAAAAGCATGAAAAACTCCTTCTTAAATGGATCGATGACAATCCGAATTATGAAACTAGCGGGTCTGCTTATGCCGTGTACTGGGATGGTCCATTCATTCCGTGGCTATTAAAACGCTCCGAAGTTCACCTTCCCATTCGTTCCTCCCAATAAGAATCTAAAGAGAATCAACCATCCAAAAAACAATGAAATTCATCCCCTTGCTACTCGCATCTATCATGAGCACTGCATCCGCTTCTACTGTTTACGATCATCAACTCGTCGATATCGACGGTGAAAAAACCAAGCTCTCCACCCATCAGGGAAAAGTAATGCTCTTGGTAAATGTGGCATCCCGGTGCGGATTTACTCGTCAGTACAAAGGGTTGGAAGAACTCCACAAAACATATAAGGATAAGGGCCTGGTAGTCTGTGGCTTTCCCTGTAATCAATTTGGCGGACAAGAACCTGGTACCGAAGCAGAAATCAAAGAGTTTTGTTCCACCAAATTTGGGGTATCTTTCCCAATGTATTCGAAAATTGATGTCAATGGACCAAACAGGCACCCCCTGTATGAATCAATTATTGGAGAGTCGGGTCCGCTCTCAGGGAATGTAAAATGGAATTTTACCAAAATCCTCATTGGCAAAGACGGTAAACCGATCGACCGCTTTGGGAGCATGACCTCTCCAACTTCCAAGAAATTAACCAAAGCAATCGAGGCAGCTCTAGCTAAATAGAGGATCCTACGCCAAAGAAGCGATTACGATGAGGAATCATTTCCTTATCATTTTCCTCCCTATCGGACTGCTTTCTTTTACGGGCTGTATAAAAATGGAAATGCGGGGAGGAATGATCCCTTACATTGGGTTCAAGCATTCCCCCCCCGAACCCGTATCTGCTAAACCGATCAACGACAACGGTTGGCGAAAAGGCAATTTCCATTGGCCCCAGTTTCGTGGCCCCGAGAGGACGGGACATGCCCCGGAACAGGGAGTCGACATAAATTGGAACACTGCCCCTTTACCCGTCTGGGAAAAAGTGAGTGGGCCTGGACATTCTTCAATCATATCATCAGAAAAACTCCTCTATACTTTAGAACAGAAAGGGGATGAAGAGACCCTGACTGCCCGTTCCCTGCACAATGGAGAGCTAGTTTGGAGCTTTGCGGAAAAAACCCGGTGGGATGATATGATGAGCGGACCAGGTCCCCGCTCCACTCCCACCCTAATCAATGATCAATTAATCGTTCTTTTTTCAAACGGTACACTCTCATGCCTCCAACCAAATACTGGAAAGTTGATTTGGGAGACACAGACCATTGAGGATGACTATATTTTTCCACACTGGGGGATTTCCATTTCTCCTTTGGTTTGGAAAGAACAGGTAATTATCAATCCAGGAGGTGTGGGAAGTGCGGTAAAATCATACTCTCTAGCATCTGGAAAGTTAAACTGGGAATCGAAGTTATCCGGCAAAGGGGTCTATTTATCCCCCACTCTTTTAAGGCTTCTCGGAGAAGATCATTTATTAGTGGCCGTGGAAGGAAAAATTGCCTCATTGAATCCACAAAACGGAAAAACTAGATGGGAAAAACCATGGAAAATCTTTCTTAACAATGTACAAATTGTTCAACCGATCGCACTGTCCAATAACACCTTCCTAATTGCGGCCGGATATGGCAAGGGCGCAGAATGTTTTTCCATCCGCCAAGAATCCGACAATGCAAATTATCTGATCGAATCGCAGTGGAAATCAAAAGACCTCAAGGCAAAATTCTCCAACCCTGTGCTCCATGATGAATACCTTTATGGATTTAGTGAGAACCTGCTCGTCTGCCTGGAAGCCAGTACGGGCAAACTGCAATGGCGCGGGAAAAAATACGGCTATGGACGCATCCTCGTTTGCGGTGAACAACTGATTATTCTTGGGAACACCGGCGTGCTCACCGTGGTCGATGCCAACCCGGAAAATTTCCGCGAGGTCTTTTCCGGAGCCCTACTCAGCGATGCCCGATGCTGGAATGGACCCGCCCTAGTCAATGGCTACCTCTTCGCCCGTAATGGTGAGGAAATCGCTTGCTTTGACTTGGTCAAGTAAGTTCCCTCTTTTTACCCAAACTCTGGAATCTCTGACCAGTTGGTGGTGTAGCGCGGGGTGCGCATTTCCCGGCGCATCCGCCAGGAATGATCCATTCCCTGAGCACCCCAGAACCCACCCATGGTTCCATAGCGGGCGGCGACCTCCTCCACCGCATCAACAAATCCACGAGTACGGTCATCCCCAAATTCCTCAAACAATAAACCCTGTTGGGAATTTGAAGACACAAGATCGAGTAGAATAATACCGGCTTTTTTATAGGAATACCCCGGTCGGTAAATTGCCCGTAATAGCTCTTTCGCCCGTCGGATCACCCGGATGGGGTCATCGGTTGGTTCATCCAAAGAAAGAGCACGGGCATTGGAATATTGGGCCTGATCCTCGCGGAATCGATTAGTCATGACAAATACCTGAATCCCGCAGGCAAGCGACCCTTCTGCCCGCACCTTACGGATCGCCCGCACCGCATAGTTCGCCACCGCTTCTTCCAGCTCCACCAGTCCGGTGACCGGTTTGCCAAAGGAACGCGAGCAACAGGTATTTTTACGGGCAGACGGAACCTCTTCCAAATCGAGACAGGGCGTGCCCCGTAATTCCTGCCAGGTACGCTCGAGAGTGACTCCTCCAATCGAACGGACCACGGAAGCTGGTACCTGAGTAAGAGACCAGGCATCGTGAGCACCCACCCGACGAAGGCGAACAGCAAGCCTCTTCCCTACACCCCACACATCCTCGATCGCTACCCGACCCAGGGCTTCGAGGTCACCGTGATCAACTTGCATACACCCACTGCCCATTTTTTTGGCTAGGCGGTTGGCAAGTTTTGCCAGGGTCTTAGTCGAACCGAGCCCAACGGAGATTGGTATACCCGTCCACTGCCCGACCGTCCGGCGCATCCTTACCGAAAGCCCAAGGGGATCAGAAATGCCTGAAAAATCAAGAAAGGACTCGTCGATGGAATAGACCTCAAGCTCGGGGGCAAATCGGCGAAGGACAGAAACCACCCGCCCGGACATATCACCATACAATTCATAGTTGGAAGAAAAAACCTGTACCCCGTTTTGCTGACAGAGACTTTTGATTTGATGGAAAGGTGCCCCCATTGGCACCCCGATCTCTTTGGCCTCGTTGGAACGGGCCACTGCACATCCATCGTTATTGGAAAGCACGATGACCGGGCGGTTCTGCAAGTGCGGACGAAACACCCGCTCGCAGGAGACATAAAAATTGTTGCAATCAGCCAGGGCGATCACAGGGAATGGATCACATTGGTGACCACTCCCCAAAGATGGGCTTCATCTTGCTCCTGAAATTCTATAGATGGATAGTCGGGATTTTCGGAAGCTAGCCAGGTACTGCCTTTTTCCCGGCGCATTCTCTTGACCGTAAGTTCGCCATTGATCGAGACCACCACTACTTTACCATCTTCTGCGGTCAAACTCCGGTCGACCACAAGCAAATCTCCATCATGTATACCTGCACCAATCATGGAATCTCCCCGGGCCCGGGCAAAAAAAGTGGCCGCGGGTTGGCTAACAAGATGTGTATTCAAATCAAGGGCACCCTCTGCATAATCATCGGCAGGAGAAGGAAAACCAGCGGACACCCCACAGGCATAGAGTGGCAGAGCATGTTCGCGCTCCCGAACAAATCGTAAGACCCGTTCAATTTGACTAACAGGTATACGTACCGGCCGGGTGGGTTCGCCATATTGGTTGCTCCCTTTAGGCCGGCCGGCCCCCTCTCTTCTACCTCCTTGCTTAGTCATGATTTATCACAGCATTTGATATATGTTACAGAATTCATAAAGGGCAAGCAGATCATGCAGAAAATATGATCTATAAAAAACAAATGATCGTTTTATTGTGATGGAAATATCTAATCAATCCACCCCGCTAAAACATTTTATTGCCGGTGCATCCCGGGGAATCGGCCGATCCTTAGTTGATCAATCTATTGCTATGGGCCACGAAGTTTATGCCCTCTCGCGCACTCCTCCAGAAACAGTACCCACGGGTTGCCATTGGATAAGCGGGGATGTTTCTGATCCAAGTTCTTATACCGATCAATTACCCGATCAAATTGATGCCCTTACTTTTTGCCCAGGAAAAGTGGTGCTTGGCCCGCTAAAACGTCTGCGTTCCGAACAGATGTTGGAAACTTATCAAACCAGTGTGCTTGATGCATTTACGCTAATTCAAGCAATTCTTCCCAAACTTGCCGGTTCCATCGTTTTATTTTCTTCGGTCGCCGCCCGAACTGGATTGCCCAATCACTGTGCTATCTCCGCGGCCAAGTCGGGACTGGAAGGATTTGGAATTGCTCTTGCCGCGGAGCTCGCTCCCAAGGTGCGGGTAAATTTGATCGCCCCTACCCTGACCCCAACCGAAATGGGATTGGCCATGGTGGGGGGAGAAAAAATGATTCCCATGATCGAAGGCAGGCATCCCCTGAAAAAATTACCATCGGTTGAAGAAGCGGCCGCAACTGCTCTCTTTCTTCATTCATCCGCGGCTATTTCAATGACTGGACAAATTCTCAAGGTTGACGGTGGAATGTCCCGTGTCAAACTCCCTGGATGATCTCCACATCCTCTCCATCCAATCAGCGGGCCATCGTCTGGTTTCGCAAAGATCTTAGGCTGTCCGACCATCCAGCCCTGGATGCTGCCTTGCAGGGTGGCATGGAAATTATTCCCGTATTTGTATGGGACGAAAAAGAAGGCGGCTCGTGGTCCCCCGGAGCTGCGTCACGCTGGTGGCTACATTATTCCCTTGAAAGCCTTGGTTCTTCTATTACCAAGGCGGGAGGAAAACTCTTACTTGCCCGGGGAAATGCAGCTGAGCAATTACCCAAAATTGCCCGGGCCCACCAAGCTGGACATATCCTTTACAGCCGGGCCTATGATCCTGCAGGCATTGCCACTCAGGAAGCAGTCGAAGAAGCCTGTGACTCCAGGGGTATTACCACCGAATCCTTTAATGCCTCCCTTCTTCAAGAACCCTGGGAAACCAAGAACGGAACAGGTAAACCCTTTCAGGTATTCACCCCGTATTGGAGGAAGTCCCGAGCCATCATTTATCGGGAACCGGCAAGTTACGACCCCAAGAAACTTTCATTCGTCCAGCAAACTTCCTCCCCTCAATCACTTAC
>JABBBW010000141.1:0-3207 GCA_018607205.1 Opitutales bacterium
TAATGCTTGGACATGGTTTCCTCGTTGGTAGAGATTGGCCGCAACCATGACAGACGCTTCCCCTGTATCAATAGTTTCATCAATTGCCCACATAAACTCACCGGATTTGAGGTCCACTAACTTGGCCCGAACTCCCAGAGAGAGGGGGCGATATGCTTTATAGGAATGAAGATCAATAAACAAAACTCCGTTAGCACCAAACTTTTCAACTAAGATTTTGAGAAAGTTATCTGGAAGTGCTTCGGAAGAACTTAGGCGCTCTTTACCGAAAAAATCTTTGCAAAACTTGGTTGAGACACTCATGGGTTCAAATACGCCAAATTTGGACATTTCTTTAACAAATACATCATCTCCAAAGGTGAGAACTGGTGAGGATGGATCAGAATGATAGCATGGCATTACTGCAACCCGATTAAAATAAGTGGGCAGGCGCTCAACTGGATATAAGTTAGTCGGTTTATAAGGTTCAGCTTCTGCGATTATCTTTTCCTCTTCAAATTTTCTGCAACTTGTAGAAATGAAAATAAAAAATGCGTAGGAGAATAATGCTAAAATTTTCATTTCTTATTTTTTGTTATTATTAAACGCACCTTCCAGGGTTTGCATCTGAGAGTCCATTTTGGACTGCATCTCTTCCATTCTCATGAAGCCATCACTAAGTATTTTTTCGCGAGACTCCAAATACTTATCGATGTTAATAATCTTTTCATCTATTCGGTCGTTTTGCGATGCAATGCTGTCAAGAAATGCTTGGTAAGCTCCTTTGTATCCTGTTTCGCTATCGCCGCTTAAGAAGTTCCCAATGTAATCATTTAGCGATTGTGTAATGCCTTCATAATTACGATTTGTTTCCGTGATTGTATCGTAAGCATCTTCGACCAAAGGTTCACTAAATAAGGCAAAAACTCGATCGGGGTTATTTTCCAGTTCTTCCATCAATAATGAAGAATCCTCAATTTTGATCGTGTTAGAACCGATGCCGAAATCCAACCCAATGTTGGTCATTCTAAAGATACTGAAGGAAGGAGTAGTACTGGACCAAGTGCTGGAAGTCCCGTCCCATTCAAAATAACCAACTTCACCGGATGGGTCCTGGTTCAGTACTTTAATAATGTAGCCATCGTCTGATGTGCTAAGGCCAAGTTGTGTAGCAATCGCGTTTATTTCGTCATTTGCTGCATTGTTAGAGCTTACGGTTAGGTTCGAATTATCAACTGTTGTACCACTTTCTGAGTGCGGCGTTGAGTTCCCGAAGAACTTTCTTCTTAGTTCGCTCCCTAGACGACTAATCTCTTGATTTCCAGTAAACCTACTAGATGTAACTTCGTCCCCATCCTGATTGACAGTGGTAAGGCTAGATATGTACTCCTGGGCGTCATTAAATTCTTCGACAAGTTTTTTAATTGCACCCTCAGCAGCTGATGCATCCTTGCTCACTTGAAATGCGATTGATGCGCCAAGTGAAACCTGAGCAATATCAAAAGATATTCCCGCATATCCATGTTCTGAGGATGAAAATTCTGTTCGGTTACTGAAAACCAAATCACCTCCATTCACGCGGACAGATGAGTTTTCACCAATTTCAGCACTCATCGATCTTGCTACTCCTTCAATTACTTGAAGCCACTGTTCGCTTTCTGCCGATGGGTCTTCCGTCGGACTATCCAGCATTGCTTGCCATTTTGTTCCATCAGCAGAGACCTGAATAAAGTCTCCCTTGTTGTAATTAGTTAGGTTTGCATTGTCGTATTCTTCGGTAATCCCCTTTGGTGCTGCCAGTCCCATAAGTGCCAATATGTTTCCGGAACCGCGATTCGCACTTGAGATACTGTCCCAATCCTCACTTTCGTGCATGACAATTCCAACCGTCCCCGTTCTTTCGTTTCGGGTGACAAAGCGGTCGCCTACGGGGTCGTAGTACATAAAGACATTTGCACTTGAATCATTAACGCGGTTAATGACCTGAGCTAGGGAGTCGTTATTTACATCGTAGTCAATCCGTACTGCACCCTCCCCTTCTCCGATAAAAAAATTGCCCATCCCGGAAGTAAGTCCCGCAAAAGCACCTTCAAAATTAGCATTTGCTAAGGATACTGTCATATCAATAGATCCAAGGGCGTAATTGCTTTCCACTTGCCCGGATTGAGGATCCCCAAGAAGTTTCATTGACTGTAGAAAGTTCGAGGAATCTGTGGATGAACCAAGCACTAAAAGATTAGTTGAATCATTTGCGGATATCCCTGTATCTAACAGCATCTTGTCAGAGTCTGTATCATAAGAAATAGTAACACCACTTGAATCACCTTCTGGGTTTACACCACTAACACCGCTATCGGTGGTATTTATTTGATCCATCAACTCTTGCAGGGTCATATCTGTCGAACTTATGTTGAATGTCTTACCAGATATAGTGAAGGTACCTGTAGTTATTGGGGAATGAAGAGGTAGATCACTTAATTTGTCACTGAGATCGATCGGACTAGCGAGCCTTTGACTGGTACGATTCTTTGAGGAAATTTCAGTTGAACTAGCAAGTGATTCGACTGTTATTGAAAAGTTTCCAGTAAGGGCACCAGTAGATGCATTGGCCACGAGTCCAGAATTCGAGTTTTTGATATGCACTGAACGGGCGTTAAAGAGTGACTCATCCTGTAGTGCGGATGAAGCACTCTTGAGGGAGTCGAGTTGGCTTTTAAGCACTCCAAGATCTGAAACCTTGGCCTCATTTTCGGATTTTTGACTTTCTAGTCGCTTCTTTGGGATAGCTTCAAGTTCGAGTAGTTTTTGGACAATGGGTTCCCAATCCATGCCAGAAGCTAAACCTGTAAGTCTTAAATCAGAACCCATTTCTTAAAAATCCTCAATCAAGGTTAAAGGAAAATGGAAAACTTTGAACGTGTGTGCACACATGTGAGGAGCATGTTTTGTGCCATACAACTTAAGTACTCAAGTTAATCAGCTGCAATTTTTATGGGAGCAACAGTAATTTTTTCATCCATTAGGGCAAGTAACCAATGGCAACCTTCAGATAAGGCCCAATAATATTCTTTGTTTTTTTGAATTGCGGTCCAGTTTTTATTTGGAAAATCAATATCCCTTATCACTCTTTTGTAAATAGCAAGTTCACCCTTGGTTTTTCCGTCTAGTAAAATATGCCAGAAATTAGGATATGAATCGACCAGTTTGTTTACTTTTTCTGAAGCTGCA
>JABBBW010000141.1:3217-11731 GCA_018607205.1 Opitutales bacterium
GCTGAAAGTAGTTCGGTAACCGCCTTGTTTTCGGCATAATTGGTTCCGGCAAACTTTTCTGGTAACATTTCAGTCTTAATGGCTAAACCCAATGCTTCCTCCAATAATTTTTCTAAAAATTTACGAAGACCTGCAAACACATCTTCAATTTTCGGTGCTGATTTTTGTTGGTTAAGTAACTCTTCAATTTTGTCAGTAAATGGTTTAGAAGAAGTAGAATGTCCGACCCATTTAAGGGCAGAGTCATAATCCATGTAATCCGCTCCATTTACCTTCACTCCAGTTGCAGCCAAATTCCTGTATTTTACTGATTGGTTTTCAGAGATGAATTTTTCAAATGTTTTCAAGTACACAAATAAACGCCCCTCCACAATTACTTCATCCAAAGTATTCCCAGGTAACCTGTGGCCATCCATTTTACTGGTGTAGTGACTACCTGAATCCGAGTAGGATGAATCGTCGGTGTAATATTTCCCATCTGAGCGGACACACATATCTTGCCCGATAAACATTACTTTTTTACAACCCAAGACACGAGATAAGTCCAAAACACATCCTGATACCGTTCCTTGCTCCATGATAGGAGTCCCTGGTTTTTCGCCCATATATTCTTTGAGGGTATCTACTATTGGACTAAAAGTTACCCATGACAGGATTCTTCCAGAGAAACGCCGGACGATTTCCGGATAAGCACTAAATGGACAGGCGAGTGGAACCTCGTCGAGGTTAACATTCTGAAAACCTGCCAAGGTAGGTGATAGTGGATCAGCAGTGATTACAAGATGGGGTTTGATCCCTGAATTTATAAGTTTTCGGTAAGGACTATTACTAGTTACAATGATTGCCTTGTCTTGAACTTCTTTCAGAAAATCAATGGATTCATCTAGGGAGGGGCCTGCTCCTACAACTATGAAAGGTATATCCTCAAACTGTCCAGCTAGTTCCCCTACATCGGGGGATGTAGCCATGTGAGGCATATTTTCAAAGGTATTCTTTTGTAAATTTATGCCAGTCCGTAGGTTAACCTCCATTAAGGGGCGGATTACAAGATATTGCCGAACCAT
Source organism: Opitutales bacterium (assembly GCA_018607205.1). GTDB lineage: Bacteria > Verrucomicrobiota > Verrucomicrobiia > Opitutales > Seribacteraceae > Chordibacter > Chordibacter forsetii. Next base: position 4,282 of record JABBBW010000141.1, read on the forward strand.
TTCATTACGTGTTTTATCGTAATAAGCTTCATCGAGGCAGTGTAACGGAGAGAATATCAGGCTATTAACTTCGGATAGCCCAAGCATGGCGGCTGCTTGTAGATCTTTGAAGAAATCATCATCGGGTTCTCCTGTTCCTAGTAAAAAACGGTCGTTGGTTAGAAAATCTGAACAATCGAACCTGGAGAAGGTGTTTCTGAGTAAAGCTGGGTCTTTTTCGGCAACCATCAAGAAGGTGCCTCCTCCTGAATGTTTCAGGAAATGGCGTACCTGAGAACCATCTCCTAGCCCCGACAGGGTGTATAGGGATTCTTTCTTAATGGGGAGGTTTTTAAACCATTTCTCGATCAGCTTTTCTTTATTACCAGTACCATAAGTTGGGAAGGTCTTCTCTCCTCTTACCGTTTGCAATTCGGTACTGCTACCCGAATCAGTATATTTGAAATGAATTGGAGCAGATTGGCCCGAAGCCAATATGCGGTCTAGGACAACTGGAAACCGAGCCCGTAATATGGATAAATTAACCTTAAGCATTTGATGTTTCGTCTGTTACTTTTTCGGTTTCTGTCTTTAAGTATGGTATTATATCTTCATCAAATAACTTGATGGTTTTTTTAAAAAGAGGGATGAATCCATTTTCTAATTCGGCTGAAAGACCTGCCGGGTCAAAATTCTCAAAGGCAGCAAGCAAGTTAGCAAGAGTTACAGCCTGATCTTGAGCAATCTGTTCAAGCCCTGTCCTCCACGGGGGAGAGTAGGATTGAGCATAGGGACATACATGATCAATAAGATCGGCAAATGGTTGAATCTTCTGGATGAATGCATCCATCTGTTTAAAGACTTCTGACCAAGGTGTGGTTAGAATGTTTAATTGGTAGGCCGATATAGAGTCCTCTAAAGTGTTCATTTGATTGATGAAATCAATAGATAAGCGAAGAGTTATTTCATCATGGGAAAGACTTTCTGCCTCAATTAATTCAAAGGATTTTCCGAATTCCCCGCTTTGTAAGGCGTCTTTACCATCGACGATAAACTTGACTACAGACCGTCTTTGTTCAGCAAACGCACCCATGAGCAATTCATAAATGTGCGAAGGTTCTTTTGGAATTCCTTCTTGGAATACGACTTCCTCATTATCTGCCAATACCTTGGGCATTTTTTAACCATGGCATTTATCAAGTGCTTCATCAATGCAAAATACCCATCACGAAAAAGACCTTTTTTCTTCTCCATTTTGCTAATTATCAGTTTGATTTAACCATTTTAATAAAAAAAAAGTAAATATTTTTTATATCACAAATAAATGAATATCATATAGATATGAAATTTAAGCGCGTTCATTTTAAAAAACATACGATTTTTTCCTAAAGTACCAGCTGGCATGGGCGACTATTCATGGTGTCGACGACAAGGAGGTCAGCGACAAGGGACTCGAAACCCTTCTCAAAAAACTCGAACAGGGCTTCAAGGACGAAGCCTACTAAGTCAAGGAGGACAATATGAGTATAACAATTAATTCTAATATGGCATCAACGAATGCCTCTCTGAACCTCAAGCGGGCAAGCAGTCGTTTGAGTAAAAGTATTCAGCGGCTTTCCAGTGGAAACCGAATTACTTCTGCTTCTGATGATGCTGGAGGACTTGCAGTTGCGATGAAATTACAAAGCAGTCTTCGTCGTGCCACCGCATCCATGATGAACACTCAAAACGGTACATCATTTCTACAGATGCAAGACAGTGTATTAAAAGTTGCTGGTGAAATCATCGATCGAATGTCTGAACTTAAATCCTTTTGGAATGATGTATCCAAAAACAATACCGACCGAGAAACCTATAATCATGAATTTCATGAACTACAGAAAGAATTAAATTCCCTGAGGGGACAAAAGTTCAATGGAGTTTCACTATTTGCTTCTGTTTCAGACGATAAAAATAGTTTAAAAATAATCACATCTGATGATGGCTTGGGGGATCCTATCGAATTAGCCAGAGTAGGATTGTTTGAAAATTTAAAGTCAAAATTTGGTGTTGATGGTGTGCTTAATTCTGGGTCTCATGGAGAATTCAGGCAACTTGTTGGTGATTTTACAACCGATGCGGGTATCTTGGATGCAAACCCAGGCTTCGCTACTAGAAATTATTCTGCAGGAGAAGTAGTATTCCGCCGTGGCCCTGAAGATTCTAAGGCTGGTTACTTCATGGCACTTAAGGATGTCACTGCAGGAGTGAAGGTTGAAGATAGCGGTTCCGTAAAGTCCAATTGGATTCGTATTGCAGACAAATCAGGCAAAGGCTTTTCAGAAGCTTATCCCAACGCACCGCTCTACGATCATAACAATTTGAAGTTTAATTCTAGCGGTGAAGCAGTCGCATATTTAGAAGGGGATATAATTAAGGTGCAAGCACACTGGAATGACCCCAATAGTGCTATTTTTATCAAGGCTCAGACTGATGTCCCTCGGAACATCACTCTAGATAAAATAATCCGAGAGGGTATGGGCGAAGGGAAGTACTTTGAGTATGTTGGCGTTGATCAGACTAATGATATTTCTGGGAGGCCAACTTCTAGCTACATTATGCCCAACCAAGAGCATACGACTCCTGTTGCTTATGAGGGAAGTGCTGTTTCTATGGCTGCCATTGCTTTGGCTAACCAAGGCAATGCTTACACTCCATCTTATGTACAAATTGGGGATGCAAATGCACCTTCTATTTATCAACCGGCCCAAAGTTGGAACTTAAAGGAATGGAATGACGGTGCAATATTCAAGTACGGGGATATAGTAATTGATACTAAAACTGCTGCTGCAGGTGGAGATGATTATATCGTAAGCATAAGTGCTTCCGTAAAGGGAAGTTACCTTGGAGGTGTCTATGATTCTGGTGATTTTGTTCAGACTAACGGTAGCTGGTACCAGGCTAATTCATCAATCACCGCAGGCGACACCCCAGTATCAGGTTCCGGCAATTGGGACCTAGTTGCAAATCCATTAGACGAAGTTGATTTTACTGGTAATAAAGCCGAAACGACATCTCAGCACTCAGATGTGACGAACACGGACTATTGGACCAAGACTCACTTTGGGGCTTTGGTTGGAAAAACAATCGATGTAGATTACGAGCGCGGTGACAATATCTATTACCAAGGTAAACACTATGTATATACCTCTCATCTAAAATCGAGTGATCAAACTTTCACTGCAGGAAGTGGACAGACTGGTGTGACTAGTTTTGAACAGCTTTTATTGCAGGGAGCAGTCACAGAGTTGAAATTATATGTTGATACTGTTGGTGGTGGAGGTGCTTCAGACTTGGCCCATGGAGTTTACTACAAACCAAATCAAGATCTGGAATTCATCGATCGCATCCCAAACAGTGGATTGGTACAGACTAACAGCATTGAAAGAAGGACTGACCCTGACTTGGGTGCCGATGGAATCTATAACAGTAAGGATGATCTATTCTACGGTGGTCTAAACCCTGGAGGTGATGGAATCTATGGCACAATGGATGATTATTACACAACAACGGCGTTTTCTGATGTCGCTAAGCAAGGTGGTCACATAGATTCAGATGCAGATAACAATAAAGACCTCTTGGATGTATCTAATGGGTTGGAGGATTTTAGTGTGGCTGACTTTGTTGACTACATTCAAACCGTTGCTAATTTTAGGGCTGTAACTGGTGGCACTTTGACCCGATTAGACTACGCCTCGAGAATGTTAGAGGAAAATCAAATCAACCTGGAGGCCGCACATGGTCGTATCATGGATGCGGATATGTCTAAGGAAGCTGCGAAGATGGCTCAACAAAATGTATTACTCCAAGCTGGAGCAGCCATGGTGTCACAAGCCAACCAGTTGAACCAAGTCGTCCTTCAGTTACTTCAATAAACTTCAATGTGTAAGTAACTGTAGAAGAAGCAGAAAATGGAAACTAATCTTATTTCAAAGAGAAGCAGCTAATGGATACATATAGGCATTCACACAATAGCTCTGATCCATCTATGCCTGCTGCACATGGCTTTAGGGTGGCGGTTAGCGGTAATTCCGCGACCGCCAAATCCCTAAAGGATGAGCTTACTGCTCCTCTGCTTCGTCCGCATTCAACAAAACTAGTGCAAACTAATGTATTCTTTAAAGGTAGTACTCAGGAACTGTCCGCACGGCCGATATTTCCGGAAGAACTATCTTCCAAAAATGGCTGTTTATGTAGCTACACTGCACTTTTTAAAAAATTAAAATCTCACTAAACAAATGAAAGAACATCTCATTACTACAAAATCAAAAGGATTGGATAAGGTTGTTTCAGACCGAGGCAGGGTTACAAATTTAGATTACCTGCCGTCCCCAATCCTCAGTAGCATCATCACGACAGATTCGGATCTAAACAGCCGAAGGATGGCTGTGGTAAACTTGGAAGCAGCTCTAGCATGCTGGAAGTCGATAAAGAACCATGAAGTTTCAATGATCAGTCAAGAATATCGATCCAGGCTTTCCCGCACACTTAGGATTTCTCCATCCCGCATCGGAAGATTGCCCGATAATCTTTTTAGGCATTCCCTTGAACCAGGGTTCTGATCTTTTTCTTACTTAATCCCTTCTAGTAAAGCAAAAAGAATGTTTTCCAAAAATAAGTTAATTATTTGCTAAAGTTTACTTACTATTATCCGACTATATATTACAAGTCATATGTTTACGAAATTCAAATTACTTATTCATTCGGTTTCTTTCTCACGCAGATTCTCTCAACTGGTGGGTGTCTCACTTTTAACTCACCAACTGTAAAGCCATCTTTAATCCCACTCACTTAATTCGATTTATAACCCCACTCACTAATAAATTTGCCCTAACTTTCTGAAGTCTTAATTCCGATGAAAAATATCCACAATACCACACCAGTGCATTCTGGTTTTGCCCTTCCCTTTGTTTTGGCGCAGGCAAATCAAGTCCCTCGCAATTCTCACCGAAAACTTGCTGGGTTCGCTAAGGTTTTAGCTGGTGGGCGTGTCGTTGGTCTGAATAGGGGCAAACCTTTTGCAGATCGTATGCTTGCCGATGGTGTAGCCGATTTTTTCAAGTCCCCTAGTAGTAAAGAAACATCCATTCAACAAATTATTCTAGAATCAGTAGCTACAAACTTAGAGGCCGGTGTCAAACTACTCGACCGACAAGAATTTGCCCTTGCTAAAATGGGTGGGCGTCTGAGTGAAATGGCACTGTATCTTAACCAGGCGAGGAGTGGTGTTGAGCAGCATCAATCTGCCCAGGAAAAATTCGAGGAAACTCGTAGTTACTTGCGTTCTCTTGCGAAAGAGACTTTTGATCACACCGCTATTTTTTCCAACGGCCCTGCAAAACCTATTACAGTTGTAGTACCTGCAAATTCTCGTTGGGAGGGATTATCTATTGATCGATCCAATTTAAAATCTCCAGGCCTTCAGGCAATTGATGCCGGTAAGGTTTCCCCCTCTGCTGCAGGTTTACTCCTCGACCCCGAGACTTTTAGAAAAGCATTTGATGAATGGCGCTTACTTTGCGCGGGCAATCGTTTGCAGTGGCATCTTGTTTATCAGCGCTGGCAAGGTGTTGTTAGTACACTCAAATATTTTCTTGGTGGTCGAAGGTGGACTCCCCCGCCCTTCCCTGACGATTCCGATCCTGGGCCAATTCGCCGACCACATTTGGATAATTAACCTAATTCCTCTTTTTCTTACGACTCAATTAATTTATGACTTTAACCGTTAATACAAACAACGCTGCGACCACCGCCGCCTTTAATTTATCCCGGGCGAACGATGATCTGCGCAGAAGTTTGGCCCGCCTATCTTCGGGCAATCGAATTGTCGATTCTCGAGATGATCCCGGGGGTATGTCAGTTGCATACAAACTCAACTCAAGATTAAAGAGGACGGAGGCCGTTCGTCAAAATGTACAAAATGGAACTTCATACCTTCAAGTTCAAGACGGAGCACTGACATCTGCAGGCACGATTGTTTCTCGAATGTCCGAATTAAGAGCGATGGCTCAAGATGTCACTAAAAATTCAAGCGACATCGAGAATTACAGTAAAGAGTTTCTCGAACTGCAAAGACAGTTGGGTCAAATTTACCGTGAAAAATTTAACGGAGTAAGTTTATTTTCTGTAAGTGATTCATCAAGCATTCGGCCTCCAGCTGAACCCCCATTGAATAAAGGCCAGATGATCGATGGAAACCTAAACCAAATAACGGTATTCTCCCGTAGCTTATTAACTCATGATAGTGGTCAGTTTGAGAATGGGAATATTTCTATAGGAGTGACAAATTTTGAAAATGTTTTTGGTCTTGGCAAGCTGGACACAAGGTATGTGGTATCCTTTGCGGGTGAGGAGTCTAATCTTGCAAATGCAAACGGCTTGAATGTCCAAAATTATTCAACTTCTGCAAGCACTGCCAATGCTGAAGTGTTTAATGATGAGGGCTTCCTGAAGAGCATATTATTTGTCTCAATGGGACAATTTGTTTCCACGATTGAAAGAATCGCGGACGCAAGAGCAGAGAATGGTGCCGAGCAAAATCGATTATTAATGGTGGAGGAATTACTTTCGATGAACATGACAAACATTGAAGCAGCCCACGGACGAATAATGGACGCCGATATCGCATTGGAGTCGACTCGTTTTGCTCGTCACAATGTCTTGGTTCAGGCGTCTGCCTCTATGGTTGCTCAAGCGAACCAGTTAACAAATATCGTCATGACTGTTCTGGGTAGGTGACGAGTTAGACTAAATGAGTATTTCCTTAAATAGTAATTCCCAGGCTACACAGCTTGACATGGCATTTTTCAGCAAAATGAAACTTAATCAAGATTCGATGCTGCGCATGTCTTCAGGAAAAAGTATAGTCAATTCTTTTGATGATGCTGGGCAGTTGGCTGTTTCAGCTAAGACAAGTTCTCATTATGTGGCCGAGACACATTTGGCGATCGGCACTGATTACTCAACAGAATCTACCCGGCTCATTAAAAACCAGTTTTTAATCGAGGACGGAGCTACTCTACTCAACAAATTCAAGAATTTAACCGCTACCGATCTGGCGGTCTTAGGGGCCTAACTTATGAGAATTGATAATTATATGCTTGGTTACAGGCCACCTCCCAAATCCAGAGATAAGGGCGTTACCAAGCCCGAGTTAAATAGCACAGTTTTTGATTTTGCTCAATATAGTGGTTCTTCTCTGCCTGAGGATGACTCTAGTAAAGAAGATAGTTTTCCGCGTGGTTCTGCCCAACAAAAAGTTCACAAACGTAACCAACTTGAAAAAGCAGTGTATGTGCTTACGAACCACCATTCTCATTAGCCTCTATGTTTGATTCTTTTCTAACCCAACCCTGTACAATTTTGTATTTTTCGCCGAAATTTCATCTTTCCCCCTCCATGCGTAAACAACGCATTGTTTAAACTCTTTCTT
>JABBBW010000166.1 GCA_018607205.1 Opitutales bacterium
CTTAATTAAAGTGGCACACCCGGAGGGAGTCGAACCCCCAACCTCCTGATCCGTAGTCAGGCGCTCTATCCAATTGAGCTACGGGTGCAAATTGCCAAAGATTCTAAGATACCCGACCTATCGTGTGGAGCAAGCGAATTTAGGTATCAACCGGGAAAAAAAACAGATTAATTAAAGTTACGAAAAATAAGTGAGGCGTTGTGCCCTCCAAAACCAGAATTGTTACTCATCGCCACATTCACTGTCGCATCGCGTGCTTCATTGGGTACATAGTCCAAGTCGCAGTCTGGATCGGGTTCTTCGTAATTAATAGTGGGAGGAATCACGCCCTCCTCGATTGCCTTGCAACAGGCTGCTGCCTCAATGGCACCGGCTGCTCCAAGTAGATGCCCGGTCATGGATTTTGTGGAACTAACCATCAATCCATTCTTGGCGTAATCGGAGTAAACATTCTTTAAAGCAGTGGTCTCTGATCGGTCGTTGTATGGTGTGGATGTACCGTGTGCATTCACATAATTTACTGAGTTCCTTTCCAATTTCGCCTGATCAAGGGCCAAGTTCATACATTCTGTAAGAGACTCACTGGAAGTATCCGGGGTGGTTACATGGAAGGCATCGCAGGTTGCGGCATAGCCAATAAGTTCTGCATAGATGCGGGCACCACGCTTTTGTGCATTCTCTAAAGTTTCAAGAACCAGAACTCCAGAACCCTCTCCCATCACAAAACCATCCCGGTTTTTATCGAAGGGACGAGATGCACGGCTTGGGTCATCGTTAAATTTGGTACTCATTGCCTTCATCGATGAAAAACCGGCAAAACCGATTCGGGTAACCGCAGCTTCGCTACCACCGGCAAAAATAACATCAGCTGCTCCCCGGCGAATCATTTCAAAAGCCTCACCAATCGCATGAGATCCAGATGCACAAGCACTGACCACCGAAAAATTCGGTCCTTTGGCTCCTAGATCAATCGCAATAATTCCACCGGCAATGTTGGCAATTAAAGAAGGAATCATGAACGGAGAAACCCGGCGAGGTCCCCGCTCAATCAAGGTTGTCATTTGTTTCTCGATAGTATCCATTCCACCGATTCCTGAACCCACAAGTACGCCAGTGCGTTTGGGCACCAATTGCTCACGAGTTAGGTTGGCATCTTTAAGTGCACCATGTGTTGCGGCAAGTGCAAGTTGAGCGTAACGGTCATTCCTTCTTGCTTCTTTGGGATCCATGAAATCTTCAGGATTAAAATCCTTGATTTCGGAAGCAACCTTGCTGGCAATATCAGAACAGTCGAAACTCGTTGGTGTGGTGATTCCAGACTTTCCTGCCTTCAGGCTGGTCCAGTAACTGTTTATATCGTTACCGATGGAGGAAACTACCCCCATTCCTGTTATAACTACACGGGTCATGTGGAAAAAAAGATTAATAAAGTCGGCTCGAGATAACCGAACTTCATCATAAAGTTAAAGGAATATTAGGAAGAAAGATTTTTCTCAACATATTCGATAACTGATCCCACGGTCTGAAGCTTTTCGGCATCATCCTCAGGTATCTCGTTACCAAATTCTTCTTCCAAAGCCATGACCAATTCGACTTGGTCAAGTGAGTCGGCTCCAAGGTCATCAATAAAACTGGCCTCCGGAGTAACTTGCTCTTCGCTGACGTTGAGCTGGCTAACAATGATTTTCTTTACGCGATCGGCGCTTTTGTCGGACATAATGAATTAAGTTTGGTTAGTTATTAATAGAAAGTTTTTCCTCACATCACCATCCCGCCGTCAACCGTAAAAACTTGTCCGGTGATGTAGGAGGCTTTGTCAGAACATAAAAAAGCTGCCATTTCGGCAATGTCGGAAACCTTGCCGAATCGTTTAAGAGGAATGGTAGCTAAAGCACCTTCCTTCACGCGTTCGTCCAATTCAGAAGTCATATCAGTATCAATAAACCCGGGAGCGATTGCATTTACCGTTACCGAACGGGCGGCAAATTCACGAGCTAGGCTTTTCGTCAAACCGACCATCCCCGCCTTGGCTGCTGAATAATTAGCCTGCCCAGCATTACCAGTCAAACCGACCACCGATGCAACATTGACAATTCGTCCCCAGCGTTTCCGAGTCATGGGACGACCGAGGGCTTTAATCCAATGGAAACAGCTGGATAAATTGGTATTAACTACTGAGTTCCAGTCATCCTCTTCCATACGAAAGAGCAAATTATCGCGGGTAATCCCTGCGTTATTTACCAAAACCTCGACATGTCCATGTTCCTCAAGAAGTTTTTCACTAGCTTGGCGGATTTGCTCGCCTGAAGATACATCCACGGCTAATGCATCAGCCAGTCCGCCTGATTCCCTGATTGATTCCGCTGCTGCACCACAGGAGGCTTCTGACTTACTTACGCAAATGACTCTCATCCCGTCGCGGGCCAATGCCTCGGCAATTCCGCGACCGATTCCCCGACCTGCACCGGTAACAACCGCAACCTTGATTCTATCTGTTTCTTCGTTCATGAAAAATATTCAGGTTCCCATCCCTGTTATTGACTGTTTCCGATAAATGATGGATTCGTAGTGATTAGGCAACATCAAGTTTTGCATATGTCCAAGAATACAAACCAATCTTCCAAGACCACACCTCCTCTTCCAAAGCTTCAAAAGTTTCTTGCCGATTCTGGTATTTGCTCGCGACGGGCGGGGGAACAACTGATTAAAGACGGCCAAGTTTCCATAAATGGAGAGTTGGCCAAAGTGGGTGAACGGGTAAATCCTGAACGCGATGTTGTAAAAGTGGGTCAGAAAAGAATTCAGGCAAAATTCATCAAGCCAACCATTTTTATGGTCAACAAGCCCAAGGGGTTTACCTGCTCGAATGACGACCCCCATGCCGAACGCCTAATTTTTGAACTGCTTGAAACTCGGCACCGCAACATCCGCTTGTTTTGTGCGGGGCGATTGGATTTAGATAGCGAAGGATTGGTTATCTTAACCAATGATGGTAAATTAGCTCATCGGCTTACCCACCCATCCCAAAAAGTCCAAAAGAAATATAAAGTCGAAATTAACCAGCCTCTCGAAAAGGATGCCTTTCAAGCCATGCTTGCAGGATTTGAGGATGATGGAGATTTTTTACAGCTCGACGAAATCCGTGCCAAAGCAGGAAACCCTGTAGGCTCGACCAAACTAGAAATTACAATGGGGCACGGCAAGAAACGCGAAATTAGAAGGTGCATGGGCCGTTATCGCTATAAAGTAAAAAAATTACGGCGAACCAGCATCGGAGGCTTGAGGCTTGGTAAGTTACCTCTTGGGACTTACAGAGATTTAAAAGATTCAGAAATTGATTTGCTCTTTCCCAAGCAAATTTCCTAAATTCAAAACCATGGGATTTTTTAATTTATACATCACCAAATTCATCGGGGGAATGGCGGTTTCCCTGCTCTCTTTTTCTTCTGCATTTGGACAACCCGCTCAAGGTGATTCCCCCAGCCTAGGTAAGGCTTTCAATGCTGGTGCGCCTGAGGTTGAGCCCGTGGTAGTAGGAAGAGAAAAGTGGAATGCGAAACCGATTCAAGAATCCGTTGACAGCTCGAGTGGACCCGCTCAGCAAACTGAATCATCAAGCAATTCAAATGATTCCGGGAGTTCAAAAATTGACGAACTTGATCCCTTGGAGACCGAACAGGTAAAACCCGACCCGAGCACCCTTGCCCTGGATCCCCCCAAAAACAAACCAGCTACACGGATTGTTCGAAATTTTGAAGGCACTCTTGTTTTTAAACCTCGTAAACTTGGCTTTGCTTACGACTTTCCTTACCAGTTGGAAAACTCAAAGGGTAAAAGACTGGCATTTATTGATGTTGATCAATTAAAAGCCGTCGACCCCCAGCAATTTACTGACCAGCAGATCAATGTGCTCGGCATGCTAGAACCGATTGAGGCAGGGTCTGACAAATTGGTCATACGGGCACGAGTGCTGCGTCTCTCGAATTGATCCAACCTGCTAGACCTTTCACGAATTTTACCGGGTCATGGAATTGATCGACGGCAACCATATTGCCCAGGAAGTCTTGGATGAATTAAAAGGCAAAGTTTCTGCCTTTGAATGTGGGAAGCCCTGCGTTACCTTTGTGCGTGTAGGGGATGACCCAGCGTCCATTTCTTATGTTAGAAAAAAGGAGAAAACGGCAGCTTCCTTAGGCATAGATGCTAGGTTACTCGTATTCCCCTCCACCATATCTGAAAATCAATTGCTTGAGGAAATTGATCGTTTAAACGGGGATATTTCTGTACACGGCATCTTGGTGCAAGCCCCCCTGCCCCCTCACATTAATGATGTTCAAATATTCAACCGGGTATCCCCCGCCAAGGATGTGGATGGATTTAATGCAGTAAACCTGGGAAAACTTTGCCAGGAACAACCCGATGCTTTCCGATCCTGTACACCCGCTGGAATTATTGAACTAATCAAGCGTACAGGCATTGAAACAGCTGGTAAACGGGTGGTTGTATTGGGTCGCAGTTTAATTGTGGGAAAACCGATTGGTATGTTGCTGCTTAACCGTTCGATACCTGGCAATGCAACAGTCACTTTTTGCCATTCCAGAACACACAATCTGCCAGCCCTTACCCGGGAGGCGGATCTACTTATCGCTGCAATAGGAAAGCCACACTTTGTAACTTCAGATATGATCAAGCCTGGATGTGCCGTAATTGATGTGGGAATCAATCGAGTACCTGATAGCTCCCGTAAATCCGGTTACCGGTTGGTGGGAGATGTTGATTTTGAACAAGTGGCCCCCAAAACCTCTCATATTACTCCTGTACCTGGAGGGGTTGGCCCGATGACCGTCGCCATGCTCATGGCTAATACGGTTCAAGCCTTCGAACAAAGCTTAACACAGCCTGAATGAACGAATCCCCCACCCGCACCCTCGATGACGAGGAAGAAGAGACAAACCAAACCGCCAGCCTCGAGCCAGCTCCTTTGCTCAAACGCACGATCGCGTTTGCGATGGATTTTATTTTGATCATCCTGATCCTTCAATTAATGGCTCATTTCCTGCCCAATTTTTGGGACAAGCATACACAGGATGAATTTAAAAGCCTGCTCCAACAAGCCACTCTACTTGCCCAGGAAAATCAGATGGATTCAGAAGAAATGTCTCGATTCATTGATCAATCCGGACTTTCTCCTGAAACTTATGAGATGCTCATGGCCATGGTTGTATGGGCCTGCTTTTTGCCCATCTTATATTTTTTTATCGGAGAGCGCTTCTTTTTTGGGAAAAGCCTGGGCAAAGCAACCTTTGGCTTGCGCACGGTAAGAATGGATGGAACAGACCTCTCACCTTCTCCTTTTAGGCAATTCTTTCGGGCCGCAGGCAAAGGATTAAGTGCACTCACTCTCATTACCCCATTCCTTCTTCCCGGATTAATGAATTTTCTTTTTTGCTTTCTCAACCGACAACGGCGTTGCCTGCACGACATGATTGGTGGGACGATTACCATTCAAGAAATCAACAAAAAGGAGGTGTCGTAGTGAGCCAGTCTCTTGGCTTTATTGGAGCGGGCAAAATGGTATCCGCCATCGTACATAGTTTATTGCGTACCAATTCCTTTGCCCCCGAGCAAATTTCCTGCTGTTCGGCAAATGATGGAACCTCAGAAAAACTCTCCAATGACACTGGAATTTCCCGTTTTGACTCAGTCGAGGAAATGTTAGCAAGTTCCCCCTCCGTACTTATTCTCGGTTGCAAGCCTCAACAAATTAACGAACTCCCCCCCTCCGTCTCAGAAAAAAGTGCTGGCTGCCTAATTCTTTCAATTATGGCAGGTATTCCCATTGCCAAACTTGCCAAGGCTTTCCCGAAAGCACGAAATGTGGTCCGTTCCATGCCTAACACTCCCGGGCAGATTGGGCACGGGGTAACTGGTTATTTGTTTGCACAGTCTCCATCCCGCCCCGACCAAAAAATGATTGAACAAATTCTGTCATCTCTTGGAAAAGCGTACAAACTCAGTGAAGAGGCGGACTTAGACCGAATTACTGCGATAAGCGGAAGCGGCCCGGCATATGTTTTTGAATTCACCTGTGCCCTGGAGGAGGCGGCCAGAGCAATTGGACTATCCGGAAAGCTTGCCAAAGAACTTGCCCTGCGCACGGTTACTGGAGCTGCCAGGCTCATGGAATCTTCCGATTTAGCACCCAAGGAATTGCGCGACCAGGTAACTTCTCCCAATGGGACCACCCAGGCAGCACTGGAAAGTTTTTCAGCTGACGAATTAAGAACCATTGTTCGTCATGCCGTGGAAGCTGCCCGGGCACGCTCGGTGGAACTTTCTCATGAGTAACCTTGCCCGTGGCACCATCGTGGTCACCGGGGGTGCCGGTCTTATTGGTAGTGCAATTATTTGGGGATTAAATAATCGAAACATAGAAAACCTATGGTTGGTCGACTGGGCAGAACCGAACAATTTGAAGGAGCGCAACCTCAAGGATCTTTCCTATTCCCGCCGGCTCACACCTGAAGATTTCCGCAAAATGATTGCGGACAAAAGCGGAGAACTCTCTGAAATCTCCACGATTTTCCACCTCGGTGCCTGTTCAAGCACCACCGAGACCAACGAGGCATATTTAAACGACAATAACCTCGGCTACACCAAAGAACTTTGCGAATGGTCACTCGGAAATGGTGTTCGTTTTGTTTACGCCTCCTCGGCATCGACTTATGGAGATGGTTCCTTGGGTATGGATGATCAGGATTTGGATTTAAAAAAGTTCACCCCTTTGAACTTGTATGGTTGGTCGAAGCACAAATTTGATCTGCTTGCCCAGGAGAATGGTTGGCTCGATCAAATTGTGGGACTCAAATATTTTAATGTCTATGGGCCAAATGAAGAGCACAAGGGAGGAATGCGCTCCGTAGTGAGTAAAGCCTACGAACAAATTGCGAGCACCGAAGAGATGACCCTATTTAAGAGCCATCATCCAAATTACCGGGATGGCGAGCAAATGCGTGATTTTCTCTATGTCAAGGATGCTGTATTGATGTCCTTGTGGTTAGGAGAAAAACCCGATGCTAACGGACTATTTAACCTCGGAAGTGGAAAAGCACGAACCTGGCTTGATCTGGGACGGGCAATCTTTTCCGCCCTAGGTATGGAACCGAATATTCGTTTTGTCGAAATGCCAGAAGTCCTCCGTGATAAGTACCAATATTTTACTGAGGCTAAAATTGAAAAGCTTCGTGAGGTAGGCTATGGCAATGAATTATTCTCACTCGAGGAAGCGGTTCACGATTATGTTGTGCAATACCTCAAACCTGACCATCGACTTGGTGCCTGATTACATATTAGGCCTACGATATTTTTGCTTCTGATATCCGATCAATACAGGGAGTCGGACTGGCCCGATTTTTTTTCTTTGACGGGACCTAAAAATTAGAGAGAAACAACCTTGTGGAAGTTATGGTGGTGGACGAACGCAAAGAATTTCTTTGTGAATGGATAAATCAATCCACCCCTTATGGTGGTTGCAAATTGGAACCCGCCTCGGCAGATGCCAGTTTTCGTCGTTACTTTCGTATTCACACTCCAGATGGCTCACGGGTGGTAATGGATGCCCCACCAGAATTGGAACCCTGTGCTCCCTTCGTCCAACTTGCCAAAAAGCTAAAAGATTCTGGAATCCAGGTTCCCCAAGTTTATTTTCAGGACTTGGAACAGGGATTTCTTATCCTTTCAGATTTCGGAGATTTACACTACCAGGAAGCCCTGGCAAGTGAGCGTAGGAATAATCTCTATGAGCTTGCCGTTGAAGAAATTATCAAATTTCAAAAAGGCTTGGGCGAATGGGCTACACAGCTCCCTGTTTTTGATCGTGCCTGGCAATCAAAGGAACTTGAGATCTTTAGGGAATGGTGCCTGCCTGATGTATCCAGCCAGGAGTTCGAAAAATATACCAAACCTCTGACTGATGGGGTCGATACGATTCCCAAATCCTTCATGCACCGGGACTTTCATTGCCGTAATCTATTGGTCACCGATGATGGAACTCCCGGAATTATTGATTTCCAAGGGGCTATGCTTGGGCCAATTACTTACGATTTGGTATCCTTACTGCGCGATTGCTATGTCGATAACTCCGAGGACTGGATAGTCCGGCAGGTCAGGAGTTTCCGTACCCAACTTGTTCAGTGTGGCTTGATCGGACCGGAAATCGATGAGGGCACTATAAACAAATGGTTTGATTGGGCGGGTTTACAAAGACACTTGAAATGTGTTGGTATTTTTCATCGCCTAAAAATCCGTGATGGAAAACCAGAATACTTAGCGGATGTTCCCCGTGTACTTGGCTATGTAAAACAGGTCCTTAAGAACTACCCGGAGCTTTGCGATCTCCAATCCTTGGTGGAACAGGCATCCCTACTTTCTCCCGACTCCTAAAAACCGGTGAAGGCAATAGTATTAGCTGCAGGCTATGGCAATCGCCTGCGCCCCCTAACTGACCATACACCCAAACCACTTGTGCCTGTAGGTGGAAAGCCATTAATCGTCCATCACCTTGAAAAATTGGCCGCAGCGGGATTTAGCGAAGTGGTGATCAATCTCGGACACTTAGGCACTAAAATTCCTGAAGCCTTGGGCAACGGCTCAACCTGGGGGCTTTCAATCTCTTATTCTGATGAAGGCCCGGAACCCCTTGAGACCGGGGGCGGATTGGCCAAGGCCCTGCCCTTGTTAGGAAACGAAACCTTTTTGGTGGTTAATGGCGATGTCTGGTGCGATCTGGATTTTTCCACTATTCCTCATGCCTTACCCCAAGATGATCAGGCAATGCTCTTCCTCGTGCCCAAGCCTGACTGGCGGGAACGGGGAGATTTCTCTCTTTCCCAAGACCGTGTAATTGAACATCAGTCTCCAGAATACCTCTATGCCGGTATCGCTCTCTACCATCCGAGCATTCTTGACGGTGCAACGGTTGAAAAATTTTCCATTGTTCCGCGCCTCAAACAAGCAATATCCAGCAACCTGGTAGGTGGACGGCTACATCGAGGAGAATGGGATGATGTGGGCACCCCTGAACGACTGGGGTCTCTCCACGCCCAGTACGGGGCTTAAAAAGGCTTCACAGATTTCCCCGGTACCATGCGGTCGCGCATCGAAGGAGCATCAGCTGGGCCATGTGCACTGACAACATAGGCAACCAAATCACGCAAAGTGCTATCAGTTATTCCTTTGGATGCAGCCGCCATCACCCTTCCGGACTCATCCAACGGGTGGTACCCCCGGTCGCCTGAACGGAACTTGCGCATCTGTTCGAGAAAGTACCAGCCTTCCAAACGGTTGAGAGCGGGTCCGGCAAGCAAACGGTTTCCTTCCGCCTGTTCTCCATGGCATGATACACAACGAGCCTCGTAAAAAAGTTTACCACGATCCAAGTCTCCCACCACCGTACGAACCGCGGGTTTGGGTTCCTGCCGTGCAAACCAGTCGGCCAAATAAGCAGATTCCAAGTCATTCTTTACTTTCTTAATTCCTATGCCCATTAAGTGCTCAGAACGATTATCGGGGTTCTGTCCGCGTATGCCTGAACGGAATTTTTGCAACTGGTCATAGAGGTACCCATATTCCATTCCGTCCAGAATGGGCCCCCGTTGGGCCTCTTCCACACCATGACATACCCGACACTCGCGGACCAATCCATCCATCCGTGCAAGGGATTCCTTTTCCATCGTCTTGGTAATCCTTTTGACCTGAGGAGCTTCCTTCTGACAGCCAGTGAAGCCAGCACCAAGGATCCAAAGGAGTAATCCTCCAAGTGTATGCCTGCAAATATGTGAACACTTCACAAACCCATCCTATGTTTACGGACCTCTATGCTCAAGCGACAAAGCTTTACCCTAAGCCATCCATGCTTAGAATAGGAATATTTTAATGAGCAGTGCAATTTCATTTAATCAGGTAAGCAAGACCTTCCCCCCGAATGTTCATGCCCTACAATCAATCAACCTTGAGGTTGCCGAGGGCGAATTCCTTGTGGTGGTTGGTCCGTCAGGTTGTGGGAAAAGTACATTGCTTCGCTTAGTTGCCGGATTGGAAAACCAGACCCATGGATCGATTGATATATTTGGAAAAGATTCCGGGCAACTCGCACCTCAGGAGCGGGACCTTGGCATGGTCTTTCAAAACTATGCCCTCTTTCCCCACCTCTCTGTATTTGACAATATGGCATACGGTTTGAAGGTCCGTCGGGAATCAGCCCCTGAAATCCGGAAAAAAGTGGAAGGGATCGCCCAAAAGTTGGAAATCCTGGAATTCCTCAAACGCAAACCTAGTCAATTAAGTGGCGGACAACGCCAACGGGTTGCACTTGGACGCCTTCTTGCCCGCGATCCAAAAATTCATTTATTTGATGAACCCCTGGGTAATCTTGATCCTCAATTCCGTGCAGGCATGCGCTCAGAACTTGCTCGCTTGCACCAAGAAAGGCCAAGGACCACAATTTATGTTACTCATGATCAAGCCGAGGCTATGACCTTAGGTCAAAGAATCTGTGTATTGCGCAAGGGAGAGGTTTTACAGGTGGGCACACCAGAGGAAATTTATGATCTTCCCGCCCATCGGTTTGTGGCTGAATTCTTCGGCTCTCCGGGAGTGAATTGTATTGATGGAAAAATCGACAAAAAAGAGGGAAGTCCGCCGAAATTCAGGTCAGGTTCCATCCAATTTCCACTCCCTAATCATGATATGCCCACAGGGTCGATCACGCTGGGAATACGTCCGGAAAACTGGACCCTTTCAGCTCCAGAAAACGGAGCTATAACTGGGGTGATTGAAAGAGTCGAAAACCTGGGAGATCATCGATTGATTGGAGTATTAATTGACGACCTTAATATTTTCATAAAAACCACGAGGTCAGATATTAAAGAAAAAGATACTGTGAGTATATCTCCCCAGTGGGAACAGGCTCACTGGTTCGAACGCTATACCGGTAAAAGGATCTAAATTCTTCAGGAAACCACCCAGTCTGCCAAGGCCGTGCGTACCCGCCTAAAAAAGTAGCCAAAAAGCAAGAAAAGAGGAATCATGGCTAGTACTCCAGCCGCTAATCCCACCGCTTCGGGTGTATGGTAACTGGAATCTCCCAATTTGGCCAGGGCAAGGGGCAAGGTAAGTTGATCCGTTCCCAGGGTCAGTAAGGGCAGTAAATGTTCCTGCCAGCAAAGAAAAAAGTGGAGGATTCCATAGGTGCACAAGGCTGGAAAAATTAAGGGGAGCAGGGTGAAAAAGCAAAAAAACGGGCTCTGTCCTTCCACTTTGGCAAGATCGATCAATTCGTCGGGCACTTTTCGAAAGACTTGGGTAAAAAAGATAACCCCCAAACCGCTGGCCACACCCGAAAGCATGAGTCCATAAAGATTCCCGGTAATTTCCAACCGTGCCATCCATTCAAACAAAGCAAGGCTCATGGCTTGTTTGGGATATAAAATAATCAATAAAGCCGCCCAAAAGAGAAGGGATTTCCCCCGGAATCTTCCCTTGGCCAGAGCAAACCCAGTCGCTGCCGTAACCAGGCAGGCAAAAATCGCCTGCCCGCCTGCGAGCAAAAGGGATCGTACTAATACGGCCGTAAAATCAAATAA
>JABBBW010000088.1 GCA_018607205.1 Opitutales bacterium
AAGTGCGGTCAACCGTACTTCTTTATGGGCCCGTGCTTGCCAGCAAGCTTGGGAAGAGGGAACAGGTCCGGAAGAGGGGAGGAATCTATTTGGTATTGTTCAGGGTGGAAGGTTTGAGGAAATGCGCCGGCAATCGGCCGAACAATTGATTGAGTTGAATTTCCCAGGTTATGCAGTGGGTGGAGTAAGTGTGGGAGAAACCGAAGAGGAAATGCTCGAACAGGTAAACTGGACCACCAGGGTACTCCCTTTAGAAAAGCCTAGGTATGTAATGGGAGTAGGCACGCCTACTCAGCTTTTAAGAATGATTGGGATGGGAGCGGATATGTTTGATTGTGTGATGCCAAGCCGAGCGGCTCGCCATGGGATGGCTTACACATCAACCGGCACTCTAAATTTGCGAAACGAAAAATTTAAAGAAGATTACAGCCCGTTGGATGAAAATTCAGATTGTGCAGCATCCCGCGAATTTTCAAAGTCCTACCTACGGCACCTTATTCAGGCAAAGGAGTCTCTGGCTGGTACCATCCTCACCCTGCACAACTTGCGCTTTTTCGTTTCGTTAATGGAGGAGGCGAGGAAGCAGATATTGATGGGAGAGTTCGAGCGTTGGTCGGATCGTTGGATTTGTAGTTATAACTCGGGGGCTTAGTCTTGACTATGAGTCTCTGATGAAGCAGTTTCATCTCTCGTCTTCGGACATTAAGGTCGGGCCGTAGCGCAGTCTGGTAGCGCACTACGCTGGGGGTGTAGGGGTCGTGAGTTCAAATCTCACCGGCCCGACCATTTTTTCTTCCTTCTTCCCCCATTCGAAAAGAAGGTTTTCAAATCCTCACCATCTGCTAGAATAGAATCTTTGCGTAATTTATGAAAACTCTAGTAACAGGAGGAGCCGGTTTCCTTGGTAGTCACATTTGTGAACGTTTGCTCGAACAGGGGCATGAAGTCATTTGCTTGGATAATTTCTTTACAGGCAATAAGCAAAATGTCTCTCATCTCAAAGATTATGCCAATTTTGAACTTCTTCGTCACGATGTGATTGATCCGTTTAAGGTCGAGGTCGATCGAATTTACAATATGGCCTGTCCGGCATCTCCGGTTCATTACCAGTATAATCCGATTAAAACGGTAAAGACTTCGGTGATGGGAGCGATTAATTGTTTGGGCTTAGCTAAGCGGGTGGGGGCACGCATTTTGCAGGCATCCACCTCTGAGGTTTACGGAGATCCGGAAATACATCCCCAACCCGAGAGCTACCGGGGGAATGTTAATCCAATCGGTACGCGTGCTTGTTACGACGAAGGAAAGCGTTGTGCCGAGACATTATTTTTTGATTATCACCGGGAAAACCAGGTGGATATACGTGTGGTACGTATTTTCAATACTTACGGACCACGAATGGCACCGGACGATGGTCGGGTGGTTTCCAATTTCATCGTACAGGCCCTCAAAGGTGAGGACCTGACTATCTACGGGGACGGATCCCAGACTCGTTCTTTTTGCTTTGTCGACGATTTGGTGGAAGCAATCCTTCGTACCATGGAACAGGAAGAAACTGTTGGCCCGATAAATATTGGAAATCCAGTTGAATTCACGATCCGCGAATTGGCCGAGCAGGTACTCAAACAGGTAGGTTCATCTTCCAAACTTGTGGAAATGCCCCTTCCTTCGGATGATCCTACTCAACGAAAGCCCGATATTTCCCTTGCCAAGAAGGTCTTGGGGTGGGAGCCCAAAGTTCAATTGGCTGAGGGGTTGGAGCGTGCCATTCCTTATTTCCGCGATGCGATATCTCGCTAGCCATATGTTTCCGCACCGACCCTTTTTTATATGAGTTTGTTTTCACCCGTTCAATCGATCATGCAATCCCTTAAGGGGCGGCAATATCGAAAATTTATTAAAAAGTGCGTCCCGGTAGTAACCCGGATCAACGAGTTGGAGAAGGAATTGCAGTCTTTGAGTGACGATCAGTTACGAGCCAAAACGGATGAGTTTATGCAGCGTTACAAGGACGGAACCAGCCTGGACGATCTGCTGCCCGAGGCCTTTGCTGTGGTCAAAAACGGAGCGCGCCGAATTTGTGGTAAAACCATTGATGTGTGCGATCAGCCAATTGAATGGCAGATGGTTCATTACGATGTACAGTTGATCGGCGGTATGGCCTTGCATGAACGCCACATCGCAGAAATGGCAACAGGGGAGGGTAAAACCCTGGTCTCCACCTGTCCTCTTTA
This sequence comes from Opitutales bacterium, assembly GCA_018607205.1. Taxonomy (GTDB): domain Bacteria; phylum Verrucomicrobiota; class Verrucomicrobiia; order Opitutales; family Seribacteraceae; genus Chordibacter; species Chordibacter forsetii. Next base: position 2,235 of record JABBBW010000088.1, read on the forward strand.
CCTCAATGCATTGTCTGGTCAGAACTGCCAACTTGTCACCGTCAATGATTACCTTGCTCGTCGGGATTCAAATTGGATGGGGGCGCTGTTTGAATTTCTGGGACTGAAGGTGGGATGTATTCAAAACAGTATGCCATCATCCGAGCGTCGTGATATGTACGCTAAGAATATTACCTATGGCACCGCATCTGAGTTTGGATTTGATTATTTGCGGGACAATGGAATGGCTACCAGCCAGGAAGATCAGGTCCAACGGGATCATTTTTTCTGTATTATTGATGAAGCAGACTCCATCCTCATCGATGAAGCACGTACACCCTTGATTATTTCCGGTCCCATGCGTGAGGACAATCCATTGCCATTTAGTGAGATGAAACCTCTGGTGACTAAGCTAGTGGATGCACAGGTTCGCCAGTGTAATCGCTTGGCTGAGGATGCTAAGAGGGTACTAACTTCGGATGAATCTGACGAGGATGTACTTGATGAAGCCACTGGCAAACTTTACCAGGTGAAGCGGGGATTGCCCACCCATCGGCAGTTCATGCGGATGATGGAGGATGCTAAAATCCGAAAACGTTTTGAGAAGTTCGACCTGGAAATGAATTCCGATTATAACAAGGAAAGGGCACACAATTTAAAGGAAGAACTGCACTATGTAATCGACGAAAAAAACCAGCAGGCGGACTTGACCGAGCAGGGGCGTGGTTTAATCAGTCCAAGTGATCCTGAGGGCTTCGTAATTCCTGACCTTGCCACCACCTATGTGGAAATTGATCGCAAGAAGACTTTAAGCGATGAGGAAAAGCGCCAGGAACGCGAGCAGGCGGAACTTGAATTTCAGGTAAAAAGTGAACGTATCCATACGATTTCTCAATTGTTACGTGCCTTTGCCCTTTACGAAAAAGACAAAGAATATGTGGTGCAGGGTGGCAAGGTTATGATCGTGGATGAAAATACGGGTCGTTTGATGCCGGGTCGGCGCTGGAGTAACGGATTGCACCAGGCGGTTGAATCCAAAGAAGGGGTACAGATCGAAAAGGAAACAAAGACATACGCCACCATTACTATTCAGAATTATTTTCGGATGTATGATAAGTTGTCGGGAATGACCGGTACTGCCGAGACTGAGGCTGGTGAATTTCATGATATTTATCGCTTAGGAGTTATGGTCATTCCTACTCACCGTAAGTGTGTACGAGAGGATCTTAACGATTTGATGTTCAAAGGCCGTAGGCAAAAGTACAATCAGGTATTGGAAGATCTTACTGAGGCCCATAAACGCGGACAACCGGTTTTGGTGGGTACTGCATCAGTGGAATCTTCCGAAGTTTTCGGTCGTATGCTCAAGCGGGCAAACATCCGCCATACTGTACTCAATGCAAAATTTCATGAAAGGGAAGCTGAGATTGTTGCCCAGGCTGGGCAGAAGGGTGCAGTAACGATTGCCACCAATATGGCAGGTCGGGGAACAGACATTAAATTGGGCGAGGAAGTCAAAGAACTTGGAGGTCTGCTTGTCCTGGGCACGGAAAGGCATGAGTCCCGGCGGATTGACCGACAATTACGCGGACGTTGTGCCCGTCAGGGCGATCCTGGAGCCTCCCGCTTTTATGTGTCATTGGAGGATGATTTGATGCGTTTGTTCGCCAACCAGGGAGCTCTTTCCAAGATGTTGGAAAAATCGTTTGGGGATGATGAGATGCTCGAGCATGGTACGCTCGACTGGTCGATCCAAAACGCTCAGAAAAAAGTGGAGCAGCAAAATTATTCCATCCGTAAACGCCTGCTTCAGTATGATGATGTTCTTAACCGCCAACGGGAAATTGTTTATTCGATTCGTAATGATGTTTTACTTGAGGAAGATCCCGGTAAAATCCTTCTCGATCTGGTGGAGGAGGAGGTGGACGAACGTCTAGCCACCATGCCGGAAAACGAGTTTAAGGCCACCAAGTTAGCGGATATGCCGGAGGTTGAATCTTTCGTTGCCTCCTGGGTGAATATTACTTTCCCCCTTAATCTTAATGCCGAGGAATTTGTTGGCCTGGGCGAAGAAGGTTGCAGGAAATTACTTCTTGAAAAAATCCACCAAGCCTATGAAGGCAAGCGCAAGCTGGAGGATCCTGAACAGATTCAAAGCTTGGAGCGCTATGTGGTGGTCAATGCAGTTGATGTTCATTGGCAGGACCATCTTACAGAGATGGAAGAATTGCGCCGTAGTGTGGGCTTGCGGGGATATGGCCAGAAAGATCCCTTGAGTGAATACAAGAGCGAGGCATTCCGGGCTTTTGAAGAAATGATGGGTTCGATGCGTTCAGAGGTTTGTACAGGTATGTTTCGTGCAGCGACCAACTTGGCAGCCTTTGAAAACATGTTAAATACTTTGAGTAAATCTGCCAAATCGACTGGACCAGACTCCGGTAGTGCTGCTGGATTTGACCGTTTTTCTGCACCCTCTGCTTCCGCGCCCCCCCCTGATGCACCATCAGCACCTCCTGTCGCCACACCGGTGGTCAGAGATGCACCCAAAGTCGGTCGTAATGATCCTTGCCCCTGTGGGAGCGGTAAGAAATACAAGAAGTGTTGCGGGATAGGGGCAGCCTCCTAGGGCAGACAAAGATACAAGATTAGCTTTTTTCGGAAAGGCAGCGGGCAAGATCTGTCCATTGTGAACCGGTAATCTTTTCAGGGCGTATGGTTGGGCAGAGGTTCTGTCTTTTTAACCACGAGAGCATAACTTCTTGAATATCAGAATTCTCGTTTTTGATTAGGCTTCCCAACTGTTTTCTGCGTTGCGTAAAAATTCTTCTAATTAATACCCGTACATCCTTAGGAAAGGGGAATCTATTTTCCAACCTGTCCATCCGTAGCAACACGGAATCAACCGATGGTGCTGGAAAAAAGCATTGTCCAGGCACCGCATGTTTTCCACCTGTTTTATAGCAGGCCTGTAAAAAAATGGATAGGGCATTAAATGTTTTGCTTCCAGGACAGGCGAGCATGCGTTCAGTTGCTTCCTTTTGTAACATCATGACCATTCGCAAAGGAAGTTTTCCAGATCCGAGCAAACCTTCTAACCATGCTGAGGAAATTGCATAGGGCAGATTGGCGACCACTGCAAAATCACCTATTTCTTCGGGTAAATCTCCGGTGGGGCATTTGACCGCATCTGCCCGTAGGAGATTGAGTTGACCCGATTTAATATAGGAGGCGAGCTGTTCTCTAAGGTGTGCATCCAGACGACGATCAATTTCTACTGCATAGACTGGATGCCCATGTGCGAGCAGGCGTTCGGTCAGGGTGCCGAGTCCGGGGCCAATCTCGAGCACGGGCATCTTTTTAGGAAGATCTGCCATGGAAATAGATTTTTCCACAAGGTTTCCATCGATCAGGAAATTTTGACCTAATTTCTTATTGGGGCGATGATCGAGTTGACGGAGCAACTCATTGGTGACTGATGGACTAAGAGCCATTCAAGCAGTGGGCAGGAGAATACTTCGGTCTATCTATTCGCAGTCCTTCATCTCCCCGATGAACTCCTCGACATTTTCCGCCCGCATTAGAGCCTCTCCACAGAGCACGGCATCGGCACCTGCCTCCCGGGCACGCCAGGCATCTGCTGGTTCGAGGATTCCACTCTCGCTTACTTTGATAATTCCTTCAGGAATTTTCGGGAATAAATCTTCAGTCACCGCAAGGTCGGTCTTGAAACGTTTTAAATCCCGGTTGTTTACTCCAAGAAGAAGAGGGTTGTGGGGTAAAACTTTTTCGAGCTCTTCTTCTTCATGGATTTCATAAAGGCAGGTAAGTCCTGCTAAGTCTGCTGCATACCTTAGGTTTTTTAATTCGTCATCATCCAGGGCACGAACGATTAGAAGGATTGCACGGGCACCGGCTTCGAGAGCTTCCAATATCTGAATCGGGTGGACCATAAAGTCTTTGCGCAGAGTTGGGGTGGAGCGGTTGTGTTCGCGTAAAAAATCATTCACATCCCAAAGGTCCTGCAGAGTGCCTCCGAAGTAGGGTTCGTCGGTTAGTATGGAAAGTGCGTCGGCACTTGCATTAACATACGTCCGTGCCTGTTCTGGAGCAGATGCAGCGGATGCGATCTCACCAGCAGAGGGGGACTTTCGTTTAATCTCGGCGATGACGGATAATTCATCCGGACTGGAGAGGGCATCAAGAAACGAGGGGCCGTTTTGGAGGCGTTCTCCAAGTTGGGAAAGTTCGCTATCACGAACCGGACGGATGAGCGGTTCGATTTCGCGGCGCTTGGCCGCCATGATTTCAGATAGTTTGTCCATGGATAATTGTTTGGGGAAAATAAATTTCCTGGGGTATGGGTTTGCAAGTCCCAGGCATTTTTCCCATAGTGCGCCTGCGTGAGCGAAATTCAACGACTAAGAGAACTTATGGCAAGATTGCGTGCCCCGGACGGTTGTCCCTGGGATCAGGAGCAAACCCATCAATCCATTGCCCGTTGTTTAGTTGAAGAGGCAGCTGAGGTGCTGGAAGCAATCGATACCGAGGACACGGAGTTATTAAGGGAGGAACTGGGCGATCTTTTACTTCAGGTAGTTTTTCATTCGCAGATTGAAGAAGAGGCAGGGCGCTTTGATCTTGAGGATGTTGCTCGGGAAATTTCAGAAAAATTAGTCCGGAGGCATCCACATGTTTTTGGGGATCCAGGCGACAAAGAAGAAGATGCTGATGCGGTGATTGATCGTTGGGAACGAATTAAGGCCGAAGAAAAAAAGGCCAAGGGGGTAAGTGAAACAAATCAAAAATTTAAGAATTTGCCTCCGCAACTTCCCTCCACTCTTTTTGCTAACGAGGTATACAAGCAGGCAAATAAACTGGGCTTGGAGAAGGAGGGGGAATGGGATGATAGTAAGATCAATGAAATGGGCAGCGGTTTGAATGAAGCCCAAGCGGGAAGAGCTCTTTTCGAATGGGTGGCAGCCTGCCGGTCTGGTGGGATTGATCCAGAATCTGCCCTGCGCAAATTTGCATCGTCTCAAGTCCGTATTCTCGAAGAGAAATATAAGCCAAAGCCTTGAGCATTTTCCGCTCCACGAAGTTTGAAACTCTGGAGTTTTTTGACGATTCCAAACGTCGCACCCTTGTTTGTGAACTACGTAAGAGTCTGCGTTCGCGTAGGATTAATCTACGATTAAAAAGCCCAAGCAGTGCTTTGCTCACTTTTCCTCAGCGAATGGCATGGAAAGAGGCGGAAAAGTTTTTGCAGCAACAAACAGATTGGTTGCGGCGTAAAAGTTTGGAGTTTCCAGCCCGCATATTTATGAGCGATCATTTTTCTGGGGGCGGGTGTATTTATTTAGATTCTATAGGTTCGTGCAAACCGGTTAATGTACAAATAGACCCCCAAGCTAACAGAACCAGGACCAGTCTCGAAAACCAGCAAGTTTCTATTTTTGTATCATCCGAAGAAAACCGTGAGTATTTGATTAAAGAGGCCTGCCGTAAATTAGCCTGTCAATTTCTGCCTTCCAGGTTGCAATGGGCGGAGGAACGGACTGGTTTGCAGTCGAAAAGAATCAGGGTGGGGGATCAAAGTACCCGTTGGGGGTCTTGTTCCCCACGCGGAACGATTTCCTTAAACTGGCGAATTATTCTACTTCCTGAAGAGTTAGGAAACTATGTGATTTTTCATGAACTTACTCACCTCGTGGAGATGAACCATTCCTCCCGCTTTTGGACAAAACTAGAAGAATTTGTTCCCGGAGCCAAAGAGATGGACCGTAAATTATCCAGGGCAGGAAAAGCAGTGTTTGCTTTAGGACGAATAAAATAGTCGCTAAAAAGCCAATTTATTCAGGTCCGAGTTCCCAGGCGGATCGGCCACCCATCGAGCGCAGATAGATTAAGCCCTCACTGCCTTCTTCCGCCACATCAGTCGGGGTGATGGCATCAGGCCCGTAGCGACGGTTTAAGTCGAGTCCAAAGGCCAACATTTTACGGACTAAGGATTTTTTTCCTGAAAACGCAGCTCCATGGAGAAGGGTGTAACCGTTCATCGCCTCGATGGTTGGATCAGCGGAACGTTCGAGTAAATAATCGACGACATCTTCACGACCAGCCACGGTGGCGACTAACAGGGGGGTGGCCCCAAATGAGTCCTGTTCATTGATTAGTCGTCCGGCTTTAAGGAGCGATCGGATCTGATCATAATCTCCGGTGCCAGCAGCCAAGTGTAATGGGTAGGATGATTTTACGCCCAATCCCTTAAGTAATTCGACAATTTTAACATTTCCACTTGCTCCGGCCAAGTCCATGAGGTTTGAGCCATAAGCATCGACGGCATGCACATCGGCAGACAGGGCGAGTAAGGTTTCGACTGTTTCCAGTTGTCCGCGAAGGGTCGCAGTCATGACTGGAGTTTCCTGCTCGTCAGTCTGGGCATCAACTTCGGCACCGTCTTCCAAAAGTAATTCGACCACTTCCTGGTTTTTTCCCCATGCGGCACTGTGCAGGGGGGTGGATAGATGATTTCCTCGGGTATTTGGATCACCACCATTGCGCAGTAAATAGTCCACAATATATGCGTTTCCACGATAGGCGGCATAATGCAGTGGAGAATGACCAAAGCGGTCGTTCGCATTGATCAAGGCTCCCATGGCCACGGCTTCAACTACCTCGTTTAGGTCGTCACGGGCGATCGCTAGAAATAAGCGGGTATTGATTTGATCAATCCATTCCTGGCCAAGTCGGTCAACCATGAGGGACCAGGGTTGCTGGTCCGCGTTTGAGAGTTTAAGTTTTCCTGACAACCCTCTTTGGTTATTACTTTTTAGATTGAAATTCGAAAATTCATCCAACCAACTGATATATTTTAATTGATCAAAACTAAGGCCTTGTGGTTCCCGGAGCAATTTGGCAGATGCAGTTGGATTGAAGTCGAGGGCAAATGCATGATTGTTCAATAATTTACGCCGGTGAAAGGCAAGTGGCTCAATGGTCGAACCAAGTTTTAATTCCCGCGAATATTCGGGGGTGGATAGCCAGGCAGAATCGGTTCTTTCGATAAGATCAAGTTGATGAACTTGAAGTAAAGCATTGAGGCCAATACCAGCCTTCATGCCTGCAAGTAACTCCCGAAAGGCAAGGGGATTGGAAATTTTCATTCCTGTAGCCCAAATCGGAATGGTTTGGGCAATGGTTTGGCCGTTGGGGAGGGTAGCTTGTTCGGTACGGGAACTTCCTCCGGCAAAGGCAAAATCTCCGCTCGGGAAACGGACTAATTCCCGGGCACTTAGATCAAATCCAGGCAGATCAGTATCCGCTCCCAATTTATTTGCTGAAAATAATTTAAGGGCCATGTCCACGACTTCTCCAAGAAAATGGTGGAAACCTTCTTCTGGTAGACTAATGCGACCGACAAGAGGGGCGTCACCTGGCAACTGGTCGACGATCTTTAGAGGATTTACCTGTTTCGCCGCGCTTGTTTTATCATTTGAATAATTACGCACATCAATATTTAGGGTGCCCGGTTGAGAACTAAAAAGGAGCCCATAAGAATCGAGCAGGAGAGAGTCAAACAAGGGAAGGATCGAATCGATAAGGGGATTTCCTTGCCATGCCTCGACCATTTGTCCATTTCCTGTACCCTCGAGGTAGAGAGCAAGATCAGAGGATTGGCTGGCATGTTTAGCAAGAGAAGCAGGCAATTCGGGCAGTTGAAAGCTTGAAGAAAGTGAGGATATAAAATTTTCGAGATCCTTATTCCGTAAAGGGAGGTTTGCGTTTTGTCGGAGGAGTAAATTACCAAGCAGGAAGCAAAAATCACCTTCCCGACCGATGGCAAATGGCTGGGTGGTCCGTTGGTACACTTTTGGATTATTTTTAGATGGGCGCAGACCTAAGAAACGGGCGAGATCTGACATCGCACGGTCGGCCAGTTCAGGGGAGCTTGCCCGGGCAATCGCCCCGAATTGTGGGTGCGGATTTTCGCCTTCGACCAGCCGGACGAAAAATTGTACTGGTTCGGACCATCTTATCCCACTACTGTTACGGTCAGAAAGCCAGGAACGCAGTGGAGAACCAGCTTCTTCCATGCGCTTGAATAAAGAGTTCCATCTCTGGTTCTTGATGATTTCCGATTTGGATATCATTTTTTGTCCATCGATGCTGAGCACGAGGATAGAGTCGGTCGGCACCCTGTGAAGGGTTGGGGAGACTGGAGCAGACTTCGCAGATACAGCCAAGAAAGAAACGGACAGGCAGGAGGTTAGGAAGAGAACGAATGAAGAGCGAAAAATAAGCATAAAGGTATAGTCTCAAGCTAATCAGCGTCAGATATTGGTCAAATTATCTTTCCATTCTTCCCTGTCCTTTCTAAAGATTGTCTAAGGAAAATTATGTTTACTGGAATCGTTGAAGGAGTTGGTGTTGTAAAAAGCCTGGAAGAACAGGAGGAATCCTGGTTGCTTCGCTTGGAATTACCCTTTGCTGATGGAGATGGATTGGAAGCAGGGGCAAGCTTAGCAGTAAATGGATGTTGCCTAACTATGCGGGAAGACGGGGCAACCGCTGGATCGTTTGATTTGCTGGAGGAAACCCTTAACCGTACAAACCTCGGACAATTATCTACCGGAGACTGGGTAAACCTCGAGCGCTCCCTCCCAGCGAACGGTCGTTTGGGCGGTCATTTTGTAACCGGTCACATTGATGGCCCGGGAACGATTCAAGTTTTTGAGGAACGGGGTAAAAATTTATTTCTTCAAGTGGGTGTAGAGCAGGAATCAGCCAAGTATCTGGTGGATAAAGGATGCATTGCAGTGGATGGATGTTCGTTGACTGTTTGTGAAGTAACTGACGATTCCTTTGCAGTCTGGCTCATTCCCCACACTTTGGACCAGACGAATTTGAAAGGGCGAAAGCCTGGGGATCGCTTGAACTTAGAATTCGACCTGCTTGCCAAGTATGTCGAGCGAATCCATGCAAAGTCATGAATGATTCTTTCACTATGGAGCCCGGGGATGCGGCTTTGGCGGTTTTGGATGAATTAAAAAGACAACGGTCCGAAGGAATTCGCCATTTGTACATGGAGGAATCCACTTTGCAGGGATTGGAGGAATTATTAGCAGGAGGGAAAAAGGAGTCTCCACCGATTGCCGCTGTGCCTGATAAGCCTAGATTTGATCAAGTCTCCGAACCCCCTGCCGTGGCTAAGGTTCTTCCGGATACCCAAGCACCTCTTCAGGAAAAGACTGCTCC
>JABBBW010000028.1 GCA_018607205.1 Opitutales bacterium
CCCCACTGCTGCGGTAAAAGCAAGGCGAGAAGGATCCACAGGATTCCAAGCAGCTTCAACACAATGAGAACTAACATTTGTGGGAATCCTGGACAATACACCAGTAGACAAAGAAACCTCGTATAATTGAGGTTTGCCTCGCGTATCAGAGGTTAAAATTAAACGACGGCCATCTGGAGACCAGCAAGGTCCTGATTCGTTGCTCTTATTTTTGGTAATTCTACGGGGTCGTTCATAAGGAGTGTTGGCCATCCATAATTCTGGATTACCCGAAGTAGATAAAATCAAAGCAGTTTGAGCAGTTCTAGGATTTTGCACGGCACGAAGATTACTTCCTTTATAATTAGCAACGGTAGCAACGCGACGACTGGCTAAGTCCAAGTGGTAAATATTATTAAATACCTTCCGATTACTGGTGAAAAACAACCCTGTCCCATCCTTATTCCAACTGGGATTGAAAGTCATTTTACCGAATGAGGTTTGAGGTTTTGAATAGGTCATCATTGAATCCGAAGCCCAAATTTCTTTTGATCCAGAAAGATCTGACAAAAAAGCCAGCCTGCCCGAAAAGAAGCCGGGAATGCCAAGAATCTCCTGGACCATACGGTCGCATGCTAAGGATATAGATCCTTCAATGGTGGAATCGGAAACCACAAAACTGGCAAAGGGAGTCTTCGGATTCCCCTGAGTAATGGAAACTTGAATGTCATTATTACCAGCAGAACCGAAGGTGACTGAATAACGACTTTCTTTTTCAGATGCCAAACGGAGCCCTCCATGCACAAAGATTGGCTTACTGATCAGGGGAATTAACACCTTTGGAGTTCTTCCTAAATCTAATGGGATTTGCTTTTTGGCTAACTCGCCCTCAATTGGCCCGAGAATAATCGCAGGTTCATTGGCCTTGGAAGTAACCAAAAGTCCAAGAACAAAACATGAAAAAAAGCCAAGCGTTATCAATAACCGCCTGGGAAATAAAACCTTTGCCACACTCATAAAAACAAACTTTAGCACCCCTCACTTATCATCAAGCAAAAACAAAGCAGAAAGAAAAAAAACTGATTTACCCGAGGTACTTTAAAATTCGTTCGTTCTTGTCTCAAATTACTCGTTTTGTCCTTGCCGATGAAGCATTCAACTATCTTGATATCATCTTTTCATTATGAACAACGAAGCAATTTTAGACATACTCAAAACCGTTAATTATCCTGGATTTAGCCGAGATCTTGTTTCCTTTGGACTCGTTCAAGATGCTGAACTGGAAAATTCCACTGCCAAAGTTGTTTTAGAGTTATCAACTGCAGATTCCACCCTTCCAAAAACCATCAAAGAAGAAGTTGAAAAGGCCCTTTTGGCAAATCCAACTATTGAAAAAGCAGAAGTCTTGGTGCGGGTAAAAAACCAGCCAAAAAATTCAGGGGGAACGACTCAAGCAGAAAGCGAGAATTTAAAAGGTGTTAAACACATTATTGCAGTGGCCAGTGGAAAAGGTGGCGTTGGAAAATCGACTTTGTCCGTAAACCTTGCTTGCTCGCTTGCGAGAATGAAATCTCAAAACGGAGAGCCTTACAAGGTGGGTCTCATGGATTGCGATCTATATGGACCATCTGTTCCCTTGTTAATGGGAATTTCAGAAAAGCCGGAAATTGTGGCTGAAAACACCCTGGCTCCCGTTGAAAGCTACGGCGTTAAAAATATATCGATGGGATTACTTATTGACGAGGAAAGCCCGGTTGTCTGGCGCGGACCAATGATCATGAAAACTATCCAACAATTTGCTCATAATGTGGTTTGGGGTGAGCTTGATTATTTATTGATTGATTTGCCTCCCGGCACAGGAGACGCACAACTTTCTCTTGCACAAATACTTCCCTTAGATGGTGTTTTGATTATTACTACCCCTCAAAAAGCTGCCGTTGATGTGGCAAGGCGTGGAGCCCGAATGTTTGAAAAAGTCAATGTACCCATACTCGGAGTCATTGAAAACATGAGTTTTTTACAAGACGAAGAAACTGGCAAAAGGAATTATTTGTTTGGACAAGGGGGAGGTGCATCTACCTCTCAAGCTCTACAATGCCCTTTCCTTGGGGAAATTCCTCTGCATGAAGAAGTTCGCCTAGGGGGAGATCATGGAACCCCAGTTGTGGTCACAAACCCTGACAATCTATCCAGCAAACAATTAAACGAAGTCGCAGCTAAAGTAGTACAACTGATAGAAGGTTAAGAGGAGTAAAACAATACTCCGAAATGTAAAACTAATCGCCTAGGCGTAAGTTTAGGTCTTCTTAATTTCCCGATGTACAGTACGACGACGAAGAAAGGGATTATACTTTTTCTTCTCCACAGCCTCGGTTTGCAATTTCTTGTTACGAGAGCTCAAATAACGGGAAGGTGGTTTTCCTTCCTTGCGCGCTTCAGTGCATTCTAAAATAACCGTTTCTCTAGGCATGATTACTAAAATGAATAAACGAATGAATGTTCGCAATCAAAAAGGTCAGATAAAAGTAAGTGCTCTGCCGTCATAGTTTAAATTTGCCATGTATTTTACTCTGGGCATAGGTTAAAAGAATGGAAGCAAATTCAACTGAAGGCATTTCCCCATCAATCGATCAAAAGTTTCGCGAAATTAACCTCGAAAAACCCAACCAGCAACCAGCAGAGGTACCTAAAACTGGTAACGAATCATCAGTCAAGGTGACCAAGTCTGAAGATGACCTCGACCTTGGTGGATTTTTAAAAGATCAAGCCAATGCAAAACCGATGGATGATCATTGTGAAAAACCTGGTGATCCGATACCAAGCGTGGACAATGTGGATGATACCGGAATTGACTGTTCAAGGGAGCCAGATTGGAGAGTTGTGGAATCAGACAACTTACCAGAAAAACCGAATCCCACTCAGGTACATAATGATAAATACTGGGATGAAAGAAGTTTGGACAGCAAGTTAGAAGACCAAGATCTTCAAGAAGAAATGATCCGACGTGAAATGGAGGATTTTGACCGTGCTGCCCGTGCCAGTGACGACCCTGGTAGATCATTCCAAAACGAAATATTAGATCCGTATTATGGTGGAGGAAACCCACCATCCGAGCCGCCCGCTTCTAAAAATAGCCTGGATTCTTTTATTTAAAACTATCGTGATCGATAGCCCTGAAAAAATTGAATTGGTTGGAGATTTTCTCGCTTTGCGTTGGACGGATGGAAAAGAAGTTTTCTTAGATTCTTCCACTCTCCGGACAAATTCTCCAAGTGCTGAACAATCTGGAGAAACCGATATTTTTGGAAGAAGCTCGGGTGGAAGTTCCCAAAACAATTACCCAGAGGTTAAAATTAACAGTTTTGAAAAGGTCGGTAATTATGCCTTACGACTTATTTTTAGTGATGGCCATTCCTCGGGAATCTACTCTTGGGATTATTTTTTATCGCTAAGCCCACAGGAATAAACTTTTAAAAAACCATCTTATGCCATTCCTCGCGCACTGGATTTGGTAAAACTTAATAATTCTTCAAGGACCGGTTCTTTTTCGATAGAAAAGTTTTCTTCCAAATATTTCAAAGCCTGAGACCGGTTTAAATCTTTTCGATAAAATATTTTAAATGCAGAACGAATTAATTCGATCTCAGATGAGTTAAAATCCGCTCTTTCCAAACCCACTTTATTGATCGAACGAACTTCGGCAGGAGAGCCATCCGCAAGCATGAAAGGAGGAACATCCTGTACAAGTTTCGAACAGGCAGACACCATACAATGCCTACCTAATCGGCAGAATTGATGAACCCCAGCACCCCACCCTATGTTAACATGGTTACCCACCTCAACATGTCCGCCTAAGGCCGAATGACTACTCATTACAAGATGATCACCAATCTGACAATCATGGGCAACATGAGCATAGGCAAGAAATACATTATTCGACCCAATGGTCGTAAAATCATCGGGTTTTGTAGCCACATGAGCAGTGACATACTCACGAAAAACATTTCCATCACCAATGGTTAAACCAGGTTGTCCGCCCTCGTATTTAAGGTCATGGGTAAGGCCTCCAATAAGAGCATATGGAAAAATAATATTTTCACGCCCAAGAGTCACTTTTCCTTCGACACTCGCATGGTGAAGGATTCGGCTGTTATCACCAATAATTGCCTGACCTCCGATAAAGCAAAATGGACCAACTTCTACATTTTCACCAAGTTGAGCAGAAGGCTCGACAATTGATTGTGGATGAATGTTAACAGGCACGAAAAATAAAGCTAGGGCTATTCTGTGGCATCTACTATGGAAAACATCAGACTCGCGGAAGAAACAACTTGATCCCCGACCTTACACTCAACTTTGGCTGTGGCTATTTTATTTCCTCTAATTTTATCAAGATTTGCCACAATAATGAGTTGATCGCCTGGAACTACCGGCTTTCGAAACTTAACCTTATCTGCACTCATAAAGAATGCCACTTTCCCCTCAGAAGAACTTTTTCTCAAAAGTAAAATCCCCGCTGCCTGTGCCATAGCTTCTAATTGGAGCACACCGGGCATCACCGGGTGCCCAGGAAAATGGCCTGGGAAAAAAGGTTCATTGACAGAAACATTTTTCAGTGCAGTTAGGGACTTATCCCCATCGATTGCAACCACTCGGTCAATCAGCACGAATGGAAAACGATGAGGCAATACATCAAGAACACGCCTCACATCCAATTCAGTTTCCTCGGGTAGAACAATTGATTTACGAGGAGCAGAACCCACTGAGGTCTTACCTTTTTTACCCGCAGAGGTTTCGATAATTTTAGCAACCAATTCAGAGTTCAGGGAGTGACCAGGACGAACCGCAATAATATGTGCTTTTAATCTTTTACCCAAAAGGGAGAAGTCGCCCACAATATCAAGTATTTTATGGCGGACAAATTCATCATCAAAACGTAAAGGCTCTTTAGATAGTACTTTGTCTCCTTTGATTACGATGGCACTGTCTAAGCTACCTCCCTGGATTTTTCCCATTTTTAGTAACTCTTCGATTTCCTCATAAATGGTAAAAGTTCGGGCGGGAGCAATCTGAGCGACGTAGGACTCGGCGTCCAAATCAATGGAGAGATGTTGCACATGAATTCCACGATCATCAGCAGAGGTACAAGTGACCCGAAAACCATCATAAGGTAATGCGATGATTGAACGGTTTCCCGATGTTACCGACACGGGTTCAGTAATTTCAATAAATTTTCTTTCTGCCTCCTGTTCAACAGGTTCGGCTTCCATAATCAAATTCACGAATGGCCTGGATGATCCGTCCATAATTGGAGGCTCACTGGCATCCAATTCAATTTCTGCGTTATCGATGCCACAACCTACTAGGGCACTCAGAACATGTTCTATGGTATGAACCTTGGCATTTCCATTTGTAATTGTCGTACTACGGACTAAGTCAGAGATGTTTTCACAAGTCGGCCTAATCTCGGGCTTGCCATATAGATCAGTCCTGCGAAACAAAAAGCCTGAGTCCGGAAGGGCCGGCTTTAGGGTTAAGGAGACTTCTTCGCCGGTGTGAAGAGATTTTCCACGAATCGCTCTTTCTTGACGAATGGTTCGTTGATTATTTGCCATCTAAGAAAACTTTTAGGCAAGGATGAGGAGCCTGTAAAGAACGGAAGGTCAGTACCGAGTCTGCGCTTGATAAATGATCTTTTTTTTAATATCTTGGAGTATTGCCCCTTTAACAACATTTCTTGTTTTGCCCGAACAAACTAAAAGTTTTAAGAAGCGTTTAAAACGTGAATACCGTAAGACAATGGATCATTTGATTCGCTCTCATGCATTTCATAAGTTTACGATCAAACTTATCTATTTAGTAGGGTTTGTTATATCGATTATTTTGGCTGCCCTACTTTATTTCGATCGCTAAGTGTAAGTGAGTTAGCAACTTAATTAGCTTATTTCCCTGGAAATGGTGTGGAAATCAAAAGCTTATCAAACTTAAGGGCATGCTCCCATGCAACCATTGCCTTATCCACCTCTTCAGGTTCCAATTGCTGATTTAGGAAGAAGTCAATCAACCTTGAATAACCATGCTTGCGCAGGTATTCCCCAAGTCGTTCGTTGGATTTAGCATGTCCAATCAATGAACGAACCAAACTTTGAGCCTGCGGTCTGAACTCCATTTGGTTCCTTTTGTTGATATATACCCCTCTGGCTTCGCACTGACTTAACAAATCTTTAATTTTGGTCTGTTCAAGAGAAGTTTGATTAAAACTTAAGGTAAGCCGACGAAGTTTAGGAAGGGATAAAACCGGTGAAGGATCAAAAATTAGATTACGAGAAACTCCCAATGTCTCGATCTTTATGAGACCAGATAAATCATCTAACTTAGTTAACATATTTGAATTTAGATCAAGCACTGTAAGATTTTTTAAATCCCTCAACAACCTTAGGTCACAAATCTGATTCTCAGAGAGATCTAGGCGTTCCAAGCTTTGCAATTTCTCCAAGCCTGTAAAATCGTGAATCCTATTATTTCCCAATGAAAGAATATTCAAGGATTCGAACTGGGACAAAGAAAGAGGGGAAATAATTAAATTACCGGCTAAAAGCAGCGATCGAAGTTTGGGAAGGTTGTTCAATTCTTTGACTGACTGGATACGATTATTGTAAAGGTGCAAAGCTGATAAATTTGGTAAATCTTTGAGCTCGACTAGAGGATCAACATCTCTTTTCCCATTACCGCTTGAATCTGAGAAGGATTCGCCTGGATCAAACTCCTTGTTTCGGTTTTTATCGACAAAAGACTCGATCCTTCCGAGCTGATTTCCCTGAGCATAAAGATTAACCAACTCATTAAGTTTGCCTACGCCCTCCAAATCGATGAGGGAGTTTTCAGAAACATCCAACTGGGCTAGCGAACGGAAATGTTCAATTCCTGATAATCCAAGCAAACGATTTCTCGAAAGATTAAGAATTCTTAAAGCTGAATGATCAACGGTGGACTGGGCACCTGACACCGATAAATCAGGATAGGCAACCAAGCTGGACAAGTCCTTCAAGCGGTTACCCGATAGATCAAGGTTGTTGAGCTTGGAAAGTTTCTGAATAGGCGAAAGATCATCGATCAAATTATCCCGAACTACTAATGATTCCAAATTTTTTGCATACTCTAGTCCTGACAAGTCCCGAATACCCAAATCATTTGCCTGTAGCCTTGTTAAACTCTTTTCAACCAAAGATTTCGACAAGTCCTGTTCCCGTACTCCCAAGGAGCGAGCAATCGCACTTTGCAAAGCTGGTTCAGGGATAATCAAATCCTGACAAACAGCAACGGAACATCCTGTTAAAAAGACAAATAAGAGGTAAAGTCTTTTTACTTTTTGGATAGTGGGTTCCATTGAGTAGATTCTTATAAAAGCTAAGTTTTTAAACACGCAATTTGGCAATCAGATCTTTGGATTCCACCGAATCTCCAACCTGAACCATAATTCCATCAACGCAACCATCAGCTGAGGCATAAAGAGTTGTTTGCATTTTCATCGCTTCAAGCACGGCAATCTTATCCCCTTTCTTGACACTTTTGCCAACGCTGGTTGCAATGCTGCTAATCATTGCAGGTATAGGTGCCCCAATGTGAAGAGGATTGGCAGGATCAGCTTTTTCACGAACTTTAGCTTCCCCCTTGAAAGATTTATCCTCAACTAAAGTGGTCCGGGCTTTTCCGTTCAACTCAAAGGTTAGAGACCGGATTCCTTTCTCATCGGGCTCACCTGCGTTGAGCAATTTAATGAATAGAGTTTTACCTTCTTCAATTTCGATAGAAATTTCTTCCCCCATGGACAAACCATGAAAATAGGATGTTGTGGGCAAAACTGAAACATCCCCATATTTTGAGCGAAAACCAAGATAATCCTGGAAGACCTTTGGGTACATGAGATGGGAAAACAAGTCGTCGTCAGTTGCCTTACGACCAATTTTCTTCTGCAATGCGGTGAACTCTTGCTTCAAATCAATTTTGGGTGCAGATGCTCCTGGCCGCCCACGCATTGGCTTTCGTTTGCCAAGCACAACCTTTTGAACAGCCTTAGGCCATCCCCCCATGGGCTGGCCCAAATTCCCTGAAAGCAAATCAATAACTGACTCTGGGAATCCAGTTTCAGGTGGTAAATTCACCATATCTTCCGGCTTAACCCCCTTGGTTATAAGAAAAATTGCAAGATCTCCCACACATTTGCTACTGGGAGTGACTTTCACAATATCTCCAAGCAGTGTATTGACTTCCTGATATGTTTTGACGACATCGGGCCATCGTTTACCCAACCCAAGAGCAGTCGCCTGTTCGCGCAAATTTGTGTATTGCCCGCCAGGCATTTGGTGGTGAAAAACCTCTGCACTCCCAAAGGGTGGTGAGGTATCAAATGGTGCATAGTATTGACGAACAGCCTCCCAGTAAATGGACAATTCATTCAAGGCAACAACATCCAATCCAGTCGACCGAGGAGCGTTACCCAAGGCATGTGCGATGGAGTTTAAGTTCGGCTGACTGGTGCATCCGGACATGGATGAGACTGCCAGATCAACCACATCGACCCCAGCTTCTGAAGCTTTAAGAACGGATGCCGATGCAATGCCGCTCGAATCGTGTGTATGAAAGTGTACGGGCAGAGAAACCTCATTTCTTAAGGCTTTGACAAGTCGGTTAACCGCAATGGGGTGACACAAGCCAGCCATGTCCTTAATGGCAATGATATGAGCCCCCATTTTCTCCAATTCTTTAGCCAAATCCACATAGTAATTAAGCTGATATTTTTCTTCGTTGGGGTTGGTAAAATCTCCAGTGTAGCAAAGGGCTGCTTCACAAAGAGAATTGGTCTTCTCACTAACCGTCTCCATTGCCACCTTCAGGTTGGGCAAGTAGTTCAAGGAATCAAAAATCCGGAATACATCCATACCTGCTTCGGATGAATGAATGACAAATTCCCGGACCACATTGTCTGGATAATTTGCATAACCTACACCATTGGACCCTCGCAAAAGCATTTGAAAAAGAATGTTAGGGATGCGCTCGCGCAATTTCCTAAGCCTTTCATAGGGGGACTCGCCCAAAAAGCGCATACAGGTATCAAAGGTTGCCCCACCCCACATTTCCAAGCTGAAAAGACCTGGTAAACGACGGGAAATAAAATCCGCAACCGTCAACATATCATAGGTGCGCATGCGGGCGGCAAATAAAGATTGGTGGGCATCCCGCAAGGTAGTGTCGGTAACCATTAAAGGTTTGTGATCCCGAAGCCATTTGGAGAATTTAACGGCTCCATCTGCAAGTAATCGATCCCGGGTGCCACGGGGAGGAGATTGCTTTGGATCGTGTTCGGGCACAATCAAAGGAAGAGGATTTTGCAAACGCTCACGGCCCTTAACTTGTGGGTTACCATTTACCACAATTTCTCCTAAATAATTAAGCAACCTCGATGCCCTATCCCTCCGAGCTTTGAAACGGAATAATTCTGGAGTAACATCAATCATTTTGGTTGATGCACGACCAGCTACAAATTCCTTGTGCGATATAACATTCTCAAGAAAGGGGATATTCGTCTTTACTCCTCTTATGCGCATCTCCCTTAAGGCTCGGTGCATACGATCCAAAGCTTGAGACAGGTTGGGTCCAGAAGTTGTTATCTTTACAAGCAAGGAATCATAAAAGGGGGTGATAATCGATCCGGTATCTCCCATCGCTCCGTCCAAACGAACACCAAATCCAGCAGACGAACGGTAGCTAAGGATTTTGCCGTAGTCTGGAGTAAAATCTTTTTCTGGATCTTCTGTTGTTACACGGCATTGCACGGCACATCCATTGCGGGGAATATCCTCCTGGGCAGGAATTCCAATCTGTTTACCATGCAAAGGTTGATCCATGGCAACGAGGATTTGTGAACGTACAATGTCTATACCAGTTATTTGCTCGGTCACTGTATGCTCGACTTGAATACGAGGGTTCATCTCGATGAAGAACCATTCATTGGTATCTTGATCGAGAAGGAATTCGACGGTACCGGCGTTATCATATCCAATCTTTTCCGCCAATTTCACACCTGCATCGCAAAGCTCTTTTACAACCTCCTTAGGCAAACCGATCGAAGGGGCCACTTCGACCACTTTTTGATATCGTCGTTGGACTGAACAATCGCGCTCGTGCAAATGAACGACATTCCCCTTTCGGTCTCCAAGGATTTGCACTTCCAAATGTTTAGCTCTGGCAACATACCTCTCTAAAAAGACAGCAGAGTTTCCAAATGCCCGCTCAGCTTCACCCTGTGCTTCTTCCAGCATAGGCTTTAAATCCTTCTCTTCCAAAACCACACGCATGCCTCTACCACCACCACCAAAAGCTGCTTTGATAATTAAAGGAAAACCAATCTTCTTACCCCACTTTAAGGCCTCTGCCGGACTGGAAACTGCCTTGGGAGTTGCTGGTAAGGTAGGCACTCCAGCTTTATCTGCAGCTTTCTTAGCCGCAACCTTGTCCCCCATGCTCTCGATCAGTTCAGGTCTTGGACCAACAAAGGTGATACCAGCCTCGTCACAAGCTCGGGCAAAATTCGGATTTTCAGACAGAAATCCATAACCCGGATGAATCATATCAACTCCTTTATCCTTAGCCAACGCTATGATCGAATCGATATCAAGGTAAGCCGCAACTGGCCCCTTGCCCTTTCCTACTAAATAAGCTTCATCAGCCTTGAAACGATGGACACCAAACCTATCCTCTTCGGCATAGATTGCCACAGTTCTAAGGTTTAACTCCGTGGCGGAACGAAAGATTCGTACCGCTATCTCGCTACGATTAGCAACAAGCAGTTTTTTCATAAATTAGGGTTTTTGGGGTGTAGGTATGCTGTCTATCCCAATGAATGTCGCGATTCCACTCTTTCTTCAACGCCAAAATCTTCATTTTAAAAATGTGCGGGAACAGAGGAAGGAATTAAATAATGTTTTTTTGACTCCAGTTAAAAGCCAAGTACATGAATCCAACTGAACCAAGGATCAATCCACTCTCTTAGTCCGAAAAAATACCCCATTCCCGCCAATGCTAAATATGGTCCAAAAGGAATTTCCCTACCAAATGCCAAGTTATTCTGTCCACAAGATTGGGCAGGTTTAATTTTTTGGAAAAGAAAGAGGAGGAATAAAAAAATACATCCAAACACAGCTCCTCCAAAAATTGAGAATACGGCCCCTTTCCAACCACAAAAAGCACCCACACAACCAAGCAGCTTAACATCTCCCTCGCCAAGAGCCTCTCTTCCAAAAGCCCTACCGGCTAAAGCTCCAATCCAGTACAAAAGGCCTGATCCAATTAAAATGCCAAGCAAAGATTGAAATGCTCCAAGTATTTTTTCGATCCCCATGGGGTGATGAATGAAGCCATGAAGTGATGGAA
>JABBBW010000072.1 GCA_018607205.1 Opitutales bacterium
CCGCATCGAAATAGAAAATGTTGCACCTAATGGTCGAGGCTTTTTTAGCAAGACGGGTGAGGGCGATGGAATGCAAAAGGGTTTTGTCTTTATTGTTCGTACAGGCGAACAATGGAGTGAAATGCCGTATTATGTTCGCTGTACTTTAGTTGAAAAAACCTATTCATTTCTTGAAATCATTGGCCAAGAAACGCAAAAAAACATTCCCTCTATTCAAGCTGGGGAAAAACTAACCTTGATCCGTACGGCAGAATTATCTAATTCTATCGATTCCCCAGATTTTTCAGAAGAGAAGTCTTTATCCCACCACGACCTTTAAAGTATTCAACCTAATGAATTCAACTGATTCCGAAGAGATTACGGATGAAGCCTTGGCTTCTTCGATATCTGACGACGGCAGGCTTTCTTCAGAAGCTTTTGAGCCAGGCGAAGAAGGAATCGTGGAGGCAGGTATTCCACCACAATCGACTGACCCAACAGATTCTGAGGAATTAAAGGAAGAACCTTTTTCGGTAGGAGACTTTGATGCCGACATGGTAATTGAAGAAAAGCCCTCGGTTATACAAACACCCGACGACTCAACTGTGGAGTTAGAATCTCGAGTTGCGGTTACAAAGAATACGCCTTCTGTTCCATCGCCTAGCGTTGAAGATACTTCCAACAACCTGCCAGCAGGAGAGGTGGCTGAGTTTCGTAAAACATTATCGGCTCTTTCTCGACAATTAGAGGTGGACCGATTGACCTTTCTTTATCAACAACTTCAAGCAGACGGCAATGAACTGCCCGCCTTGGATAGGATCGCATCGGACATTCGTGGAGATTCTCCGCTTCATCCCCTGGGGGATGAAGACTTGTATTCAACCCGTCCACTTTCTCGTTTGCAAGGTTGGATATCTGGCCTTTCTTTTGGAGTGGGCAGACGAGCTAAGAAGTTTTCTCGTTAGTATTTTACCGATGGGCTCGAATCAACTGGAGCCTGAATTAAATTTTTCGGTCATTATTCCTGCCTACAATGAAGAGGAATATTTACCCAGGACCCTGGAAGCTCTCAAGCATGCGATAGACAGATTAGCTGACTTACGGGGGGAGATCATTTTGGTTGATAATCAATGTACTGATCGAACAGCCCAAATAGCAGAGGAATTTGGCTGCATTGTGATCAAGGAACCGGTAAGGCAAATTGCAAAAGCTCGTAATAGTGGTGCCCGAGCTGCTCGCACCCTCAATTTAATTTTTCTTGATGCAGACACATTGGTTCCTCCGTCCACATTTGCCCAGGCAATGGAGGCTCTTAACGGTGGAGAGGTCGGTTGCGGAGGAGCTCAGTTAGTTTTGGACGCCTATCCTGCTCGTTGGTTCGCTGGTCGTTTTCTTCCAGGTGCCTGGAACTGGATATCAAGAAAATTTAAATTGTTCGCCGGGAGTTTTATCTTTTGTCGTGCAGAATTATTTTTCGAGTGTGGTGGATTTCCTGAAACCCATTTTGCAGGGGAGGAAATCGTACTTTCTCGCAAACTGAAAAAGGAGAGCCGAAAAAACGGGAAAAAAGCGATAATTATTTCACACCCTCCTGTAATTTCTTCAGCTCGAAAATTGGCTTGGTATAGCGACCTTGCCATCTTGTGCTTGGTCCTTCCTTTGATGGGTATGCCTTTTTTTTTAAGAAGCCGGAAAGCTTGCCGGTTTTGGTATGATCGACCAACAAAGGATTGATTTTTAGTCAAAGATCGAATTGTAATGTAAGGGTAAAAGATATGTCTTTCCGTAATTTAACATGTTCATTTATGATTCTATGTTTTCTCATAGCATCTTCTTGCTCCAGAAAACATTCAGATTCCCTGCCTGTTAGTATTGTAGAATCCACTGGGGGGAGTCGGCCTCCTGCGTATGTCCAAAAGGCTTGGGATGCCCGTTACAGCTACGATTCTGATCGAAGGTTGCTGGTTCCTGAATATGCTGGTTCACGATGGGGTGCGGTTCAGCAATATAAAGAAGAAGGCAAACTTGAGTACCAAGACTGGTGGGTGAGAGATGTCCGCTCGGAGGACTTGGAAGCCAGTCCTGATACATCCATAACCTCTTATCTCGATGATGATGGCAACCTAACACTCATCGTTCAGAATGTTGATTCAGATGCAAATGAAAGTGAAGAGTTCTCTCCTAGTGTGAACAGTACTTTTGATCCTATTTCGGACGATTCTTCCCCTTTTCCTCCGGCACAAGAGGAAGCTCCTTTTGAACCTTCCCCCTTTTCGCCGTTTTAAAAATCAGTACTTTTTGATCTCCCCCATGGAAGCAAAAAGGGGAGGCGGATCATATTCGTCCTCATCTCCTCTGGGGTAATTGGAAGTTTCTTTATTTTCTGCTTTAGCTTTCAATTTGGGGAGCGTGTTCGAAGCTTTGGGAAGAAATGTTTTACTTGCATATTTTGTGGTCGTGGTAACTTTTGCGAGTTTTTTCTTAGATCCTTTTTTTTGATTTAGTGCACCTACCGATCGCAACCACACACGGCTAACAAGAATATTTTCATCATCCTGAACAAACTCCCTTAATTGTTCCCACTTAATCTTTGCAAAGCACCCCGCTCCCTTGGTTTTTCCACTGCCAGTTTTCCTCGGGGTTCCATCTTTATTCAGGGTTGCTGCCATAATTTACAATTAATAGAAGGCATTCTTGGCGGAGAAATCAATCCATCTTTATTCCCAATCCTTGCACCGCAGATCAAACTCGGTGGATAAAAGTATCATTAAGTGGCGATTCCGTTGATTCCCGCACAAACTTTCTTGGCTGGTTGGCGGACAAACTTTCGAGAATTTTGAACACCCAGTCGACCTGTTCCTCAATATTCAAATTAAGGGAAAGCTGTTCTGCATTTATTGGGCACTCTGGGTTGGCCGACATCCAGTCTTCTACTTGTTTGCGTACCGCCAAGATCCGTGCAGCCGCTTTTTTACCTGCTTCCACACCTGGTTGGTGGTATGCATTGATTCCTATCATTGTTGCATAGTACCCAACTGCCCGCTCGTATAGAGCAATGAGCATTCCCACTGACTTGGCATCAACCTGATCAATGGTTAGGGTAATGGAGCGTCTTCCCTTTTCCAGGAGGGCATCACGTGTTCCAAGAAAAAAGCCGTGCAAATAGTCGCCCGAATTCATTCCAGATTCATCGACCTCTACCGATTCACCTTCACGGTGCTTTAAAACCTCGATAAAGGTGGCAAAAAAATTGGGGATCCCTTCGCGCAGTTGCTGAACATAAGCATGTTGATCGGTGGAGCCTTTATTTCCGTAGACCGCAATTCCTTGGTTTACCTTCTTTCCTTCGAGGTTCATTTCCTTACCCAAAGATTCCATGATCAATTGCTGCAAATACTTGGCGAACAATTCCAATCGGTCTTTATAGGGTAGAATGACCATGTCCTTCGCACCGGTGCCGGCAGTAAGCCAATACCAACTCAGTGCAAGCATGGCAGCTGGGTTACGTTGAGTATCCTCCGATCTTGTAAGTTCGTCCATATTAGCTGCACCAGCAAGTAATTGATCGATATCAAAGCCCTGCAGGGCGGCGGGCAATAAGCCAACAGCAGCGGTTTCACTTGTACGGCCACCTACCCAGTCCCACATTGGGAAAAAATCTAACCACTTTTCCTTCTCCGAAATTTGATGGAGTTTACTGCCTTGTCCAGTTACGGCTATTGCCTGTTTGCTAAAATCCAGTCCTTCTTTTTGAAACGCAGACTGGGCTTCGATCATTCCATTGCGGGTCTCGGGCGTACCGCCAGATTTTGATATCACAAGCACCAAAGTGGTAGCCAGTTTTTGGCCAATTTGGGACAGAGTAAAGTCCATTCCGTCAGGATCGGTGTTGTCAAAAAAGTGAGCCACCAGATCGTCCCCTGAAGAATTGGCCAGTGCCTTGCCAACAAACTGTGGACCTAAGGCGGAGCCCCCTATTCCAATCACTAAAAGATCAGTAAAAGAGCCACTTGGACTCGTTAGTTCGCCAGTTTTTACACGGCGGGCGCACTGTTTTACCTTCTCTAGGGTATTCCGTATGTCCTCAGTCATTTCGGAAGTGGGGGCAAGCTCGGGTTTACGCAGCCAGTAATGGCCGACCATCCGGGCTTCATCAGGGTTGGCAATAGCTCCGGCTTCCAGTGCTTTCATCGATGAATAAGCATCTTTTAGGAGGTCCTGGGTTTGGGAGAAATAATCTTGAGGGAATTCAGCGAGTCGAAAGTCCGAGGCGAATCCCAGTTCGGGAAATCTTTGATAAAGGAAGGAGTCCATAGTGAAAAAATTTGAATGGGTTTAAAAAGGTTTAGTGGGTTACAGCCCCAAGGGAAGCAGAGCTTACAAGTTTAGCGTATTTGGCAAGCACACCCCGTTTTTCCTTGGGGCCTGGATTTTGCCAGATTTGTTTACGCCTTTCAATTTCTTCATCGGGCAAGTCTAAGGTAAGTAGGTTGTTTTCTGCATCAATAGTTATGGGGTCTCCATTAACAAGCATACCAATTAACCCACCGACTGCTGCCTCGGGGGTAATGTGCCCGACGACAAAGCCATGGCTACCACCAGAAAATCGACCATCTGTAATAAGAGCGACCTCCTTGCCTAATCCTTTGCCCATGATGGCGGAGGTGGGAGATAGCATTTCGCGCATTCCCGGACCTCCAACTGGCCCTTCGTTGCGGATCACTACTACATTTCCTGCCTGCACTTCCCCGTCAAGAATACCACGTAGGGCTTGTTCCTCAGATTCGTAGACCTGAGCAGTACCGGAAAAATTTAGGCCTTCCTTGCCAGTTATCTTGGCCACGGCACCTTCGGAGGCAAGGTTCCCGTAAAGAATGCGTAAGTGACTATCCTTTTTGATCGGATCCTCAATGGGGCGAACCAGGTCTTGTCCGCTGGGGTAGGGGGCATAGGGCTTGGCGTTGGCAACATTTTCGGCAAGGGTCTTACCAGTTACCGTTATGCAATCGCCATGGAGTAAGCCATGGTCGAGCAAGGTTTTAAGTAAGGGGCGCAAACCACCGATTCGTACGAAGTGAGACATGTTGTACTTCCCGCTAGGCTTGAGGTCGCAAAGTACGGGTACCCGCTTACCAATCTCGGTGAAGTCATTGAGATCAAGAGGAACTTCCGCTTCATGAGCCATGGCGAGTAGATGGAGAACCGCATTGGTGGATCCACCAAGGGCGATGACCACAGTAATGGCATTTTCAAAAGCCTCTCGGGTCATGATGTCACGGGGTCGGATATTTTTCTCTACCAAATTTACCACAGCTGCACCGGCGGCCTTGGCATCTGCGAGTTTGTCTTCAGAGACGGCAAGCTGGGCAGAACTGTCTGGTAAACTCATTCCTAAAGCTTCAATCGCAGAGGACATGGTATTAGCGGTGTACATTCCACCACAAGATCCGGGACCAGGAATGGCCTTCTTTTCAATCTCAGTCAATTCGTTGTGGGAAATATTACCAGAAGCATGGGCTCCCACTGCTTCGAACACTGATACGATATCTAAGTTTTTTTCTTTGTGGATTCCTGGGAGTATGGTTCCACCGTAGACAAAAATGCCTGGGCGATTGAGGCGGGCAAGAGCCATTACGCAGGCGGGCATGTTTTTATCGCAACCACCAATTGTGACAACGCCGTCCATTCCCTCTGCCCCTACGACAGTTTCGATAGAATCAGCAATGACCTCCCGCGAAACCAAGGAATATCGCATGCCTGGTGTGCCCATACTTATACCGTCGGACACAGTAATCGTACCAAAGGGCAGAGCCTTGCCCCCACTGCTATCGACTCCTTCCACAGACATCTTTCCGAGTTCGTCTAAATGAGAGTTGCAGGGGGTGACCATACTCCATGCAGAGCATACTGCAACTTGAGGTTTCTTAAAGTCCTCATCTTCAAAGCCAACTGCTCGAAGCATCGAGCGATTGGGGGCACGGTCGTCTCCATCTACCACGATGGAAGAAAAATTTCGATTACAGCTCATACTTTTTGTTTTCGTTTATTTTCGTTGTGAAAACGCAGGATATGCGGTTGCATCTTGCCATTGTTTCCGAATTGTTTTTTTGGATATAGGTTTTGAATAAAAGCGAACTAGAATCCCTAAGGGAAGAGATCGATCAAATCGACTCTGAAATCGTCAAGTTACTCAACTTACGCGTAAGTAAAGCCTGCAAAATTGGCAAAATCAAGAAACTTTCCGGGGTTGACCCCTATGATCCTGCCCGTGAAGAACAAGTATTTGAAAAACTTGCTGGTTACAGTGAAGGACCTTTGCGAGAGGGGTCTCTACGCACCGTTTACCGTGAAATCATTTCTGCCTCCATCGCTTTGGAGAAAGACATGGTTATTGGTTACCTTGGGCCCGAAGCCACCTACACCCATCAGGCGGCAGTTAAAAATTTTGGATCAGGACTGGAATACCAAGCACTGCCCGATATTCCTGATGTATTCAGTTCAGTGGAAGCAGGGCATTGTGATTATGGGGTGGTGCCAATCGAAAACTCAAGTGAAGGGGCGGTTAATCGTTCACTTGATTTATTAGTCGATTCCGAACTTACGATTATTGCCCAAGTCTTTTTGAGGGTACGTCACTGCCTTTTTAGCCAATCTTCACTAGCAGATATTGGCGAGGTTCGTTCGAAGGATCAGGCCCTTGCCCAATGTGCTGATTGGTTGCGTACCCATCTTCCTGACGCCCGTCTTGTTCCTGTAAGCAGCACTGCGGAAGCGGTGAGGGAGTGCCGGGCAGAACCGGGAGTTGCTGCCATTGCCGGGGAATTAGCCGGACAAATTTACGAAGTTCCCATGATCGAAGGGGGAATTCAGGATCGATCGGATAATGTAACCCGCTTTCTCGTGGTGGCCAAACAATCCCTGCCTATGCGTGTAGGTGTTTCCTACCGTACCAGCTTGGTTCTCTCCCTAAACGATGAGGTCGGAGCTTTGCAAAAGGCCCTCAAGCCATTTTCTGAGAGAGGGATCAATCTTTGTAAAATCGAATCCAGACCGAGCAAACGTAAGTCCTGGGATTATTTCTTCTTTGTAGATTTCCTTGGTCATCCCGAAGAAGATGGAGTTTCTCAGGCCCTACATGAATTAAGTAATGCATGTGCTTTTTCCCGTCTATTGGGAAGTTATCCGGAATCGGATTCCTAAAAGAATAACACGGATAGATCCTGCCCCTTGTGTGCATTGCGCATCACTAGAGTCTCAATAAATTGGCGGTTTTCCAAATATTCTTGTTCGCACTTAGAGGTCCAGCGTTTTCTGCCTCCCTTCAACGATTCGCGCAATCCAGAGACCAATAACAAACCATTCATTGCATCACGGGTGGACCGAACAAATTTAAGAACGGATGCATGCACCCACAGGGGGTCAACCAAATGATGCCGGGCATTCCAATGAACATGCCTCAAGTTTCGCTTATTGGGGAAATGAAAACGTACGACTTCATCGATACAGTGCTCAAAGGATTGAACCGTCATTCTATCATTGTCGTCATTTTCCCGCATAAAGGAAAGTGTACTTTGCAGCTGCATTGTTTCTTCAGGCGAAGAAACACTCCCCATTACCATGAATAGAGAGTTTAAATTCTGCAGTCTGGTATAGTCGTCTTTTTTACCCGCCGCTGTTTTCACCCGCCCTTTCCCCACCCAAGTATAAAATTTCCTCGGCGAACCGAGAGAACTGCGTAAAATCCTCGTAGAAACTTGCGTAACGCAACCAGGCAATGGAATCGACAGTGCGCAAACCATGCATCACTGCATCGGCAATTGCACGACTAGGAAGTTCATCATCGAACTCACTTTCGATTCTTCGCAGGGTATCGGTGAGAAGAGCGTTGATTTGCTCGGCATCAATCGGGCGCTTGGAAATCGCACGACGCAGGCTCATTGCCAGTTTCGTTCGATCAAAGCACTCCCGGCTATCATCACTTTTTACCACAGTCAAATCCTCGTGGAGGACTTCTTCTATGGTGCTGAAACGATGCCCGCAAGATTGACATTCTCTTCTTCTTCGCGTCGACGCAACCTTACCGGCCCGCGTTTCCAAGACCTTGACATCAAGGGATGAACACTTTGGACACAGCATTATTAGCTATCGAGAATTCCACTTACCACACACACAAATATGTTTTAACAATATTTCAGGAAATTCTTCAAGACCATAATTCCACTATCTGTTGCCAAAGACTCTGGATGAAACTGTACACCCCATAGTGGAAGCTCCCGGTGCCGGATTGCCATAATTTCACCTTCATCCGTCTTGGCAGTTACTTCCAACTCTTTTGGCATGCTCTTCGGATCAATAACAAGAGAATGATAGCGAGTGGCTGAAAAGGGATTTGGGAGATCCTTGAAGATCTCGGTCTCTTGGTGATGAACAGGAGAGGTTTTTCCATGCATCAAACGATCTGCTCGTACAATCTTTCCACCGTAAGCTTGTCCGATACATTGGTGACCAAGGCAAACTCCTAGCAATGGTTTTTTGCCAGCCCAATGATTGACAGCCGCTAAGCTTATTCCTGCCTGGTCAGGATCACAGGGGCCCGGAGAAAGAACCAGCCCGTCAAAAGGCTCGATATTAATCTCTTCCAAGGTGGCTTGATCATTACGTATGACCTCGCAAGTTGCTCCCAACTCCCCGAAGTACTGCACCAAATTATAGGTGAAGGAGTCGTAATTATCAATAACGAGCAGGTTCACGGCCGGGTAAATGGGTGAGTAGTTGGAAAATGAATTTAGGAGCCTTGGTAGCCTTGTTTTCGTGCCCGTTCCATCAGTCGAAGCCCATTCAAACGGATAAATCCACCAGCATCTTCAGGTTGGTAGTCAGATTCGTCTCCCTCCATTGAAGCAACTGCGGTATCGTAAAGAGAGTAATCCGATTTTCTGCCTACGGTGGTGACATTTCCTTTGTAAAGTTTCAGCCGTACAATTCCACTTACTTTTTGCTGGCTTTGATCAATTAATGCCTGAAGGGCTTCACGTTCGGGAGCGTACCAAAATCCGTTGTAAATGAGTTCGGCGTAGCGAGGGATCAAGGAATCTCGCAGGTGCATCAAGTCACGATCCATAGTCAAGGTTTCCAATTGCCTGTGCCCGTGTAGAAGAATGGTGCCTCCAGGGGTTTCGTAGACTCCACGACTTTTCATCCCCACGAATCGATTTTCCACCAAATCCACCCGTCCAATTCCATGTTTACCCGCTACGGTGTTAAGGGAACGGATAATTTCTGCCGGATTCCCCTTTTTTCCATCAATGGCCACGCAATTTCCCTGGTCAAATTCCAACTCGATGTATTGGGCTTCATCCGGAGCGAGCATGGGATCGACGGTCAGTTTGTACATCGAACGATTTTCAGGCGTGGTCGGATCAAACCATGGGTCTTCAAGAATTCCGGCTTCGTAGGAAATATGCCAAAGGTTCCGGTCCATTGAGTAGGGTTTAGATGCACTGGCCTCCACATCGATCGAGTGTTCCTTGCAATATTCAATCATTTCTGTGCGCCCAGGGAAACGCTCGCGAAAGGAGGCATCTCGCCATGGTGCAAGAATTTTTAGATCGGGGGCAAGGGCTGAAAAAGTAATCTCGAAGCGGCACTGATCATTTCCTTTACCCGTAGCACCATGAGCCACAGTATCTGCCTGGAATTCTCGGGCGATATCAATTTGAGCCTTTGCAATAAGCGGACGGGCAATGGAAGTACCCAAAAGATATTGGCTTTCATAAACGGCATTTCCACGAGCCATCGGGTAGATAAAGTCCTGAGCAAATTCCTCGACCAGATCAAGAGTTCGGTGGGCTTTGGCTCCCGTGGCCATGGCCTTTTCTTCGAGGCCATCTAGTTCTTCCTCCTGACCAACATCAGCACAGTAGGTAATAACTTCAGCCCCATGATGATGGGCGAACCAGTGAACAAGTACGGAGGTGTCTAAACCTCCCGAATATGCGAGAATCAATTTCATCTTTTTCAGGAATTATGAGGTGATAAAGCGGATAGAATAGCCTTTTGCATATGCAGACGATTTTCTGCCTGGTCAAAAAGAATCGCCCGTTGAGAATCGAGCACTGACTGTGAGACTTCCTCTCCAGGATGGGCGGGCATACAATGCATGAACAGACAATCCTGTCGAGCAGACTCAAAAGTCGAATCTTTGACCTGGTAGGGTTGCATGGCTTGTAGTCGCCCCTGGCTTTCCTCTTCGCAACCCATACTCACCCAAACGTCCGTGTAGACTGCATCTGCTCCGAGCGCCCCTGCATCGGGGTCGGGGTTGAAGTTCCAGGTTGGCGATAGGTTGTTATCCTGGAGCAATTGTTGGATTTCTTTACCTGGTTTAAAGGATTCCGGACCGCAAAGTGAGATTTCTAAGCCAAATAAAGCACCAGCTAAGATCCAGGAATTTGCCATATTACAGGAGGTGTCCCCAAAAAAGGCTAATTTTTTACCCTTTAATCCTTCAAGTGATGTATTACCTTCTGACCATTTTTCCAACAAGGTCATACAATCTGCATAAATTTGACAGGGATGTAAAAAATCGGTGAGGGCATTGACCACTGGAATAGATGTATGACGGGCAAACTCTTCTATCAATTCATGTCCGTGTGTCCGGATGATCAATCCGTCAAGAAAGCGCGAAAGTACTTTAGCTGTATCTTCGATGCTTTCACCCCGACCAATTTGGGTACTCGATTGATCCAGGATGAGGGGATTTCCCCCGAGTTCACGAATACCTACTTCAAAGGAGACCCGTGTTCGTGTGCTTTGCTTGTAAAAAAGCATTCCCCAACTTTGACCGGCAAGATCCTTTGTTGGTCGCTGAGCCCGGGTATTTTTCAAATCGAAAGCGTTGGCAAAGATTTGCACCACTTCTTCTTTTTGAAAGTCATTTTCCTGTAAAAAGTTTCTCATAGCAAAAATATTTAGTCCAATTTGATTTGGGCGAGTCCGGACCTTAAAATGTTGAGCGCTCGCAAAATCTCATCATCTTTTACGGTAAGGGGGGGGAGCAGACGCAAAGTATTTCTCGCAGCACCCACCGCAATTAAACCGTTTTCCCGAAGGTTGGCAACGAGGAGAGATGGGTCAAAAGTAAGGCCAAGGCCAAGCATCAGTCC
>JABBBW010000194.1 GCA_018607205.1 Opitutales bacterium
GCCGTTTTCCCAGAAACCATAGAAGTACTAGCCTGATTAGCTAGTGGAGTGCTTGAAAGAGTCTTATTCCTAGACACTCCATTCAAGCATACGCTCGATGGGTAATCTCGAGCGTTCGATCAAATCCTCGTTCATGGAAATTTCCGGATTTTCATCCCTTAGGCAGGCAAGTAATTTGGGCAGGGTATTCATCTTCATGTATCGACAATCGTTGCAGGCACAATTACCAGTCGGACCGGCAACGAATTGCTTGTCCGGGAGTTCTCTTGTCAATCGATGCATCATTCCGGATTCAGTTAATATAATAAAGGTATCAGATGAATGGTCCTGACAATAGGACACCATTTTTTCGGTGCTGCAAACTTCATCAGCAAGATCGCGGACCGTTTGTATACATTCTGGGTGGGCGACCACAGGTGCATTAGGATACTCCAATCGGCAACGTTCGATGGAATCCCGGGTAAATAAAACATGAGCATAGCAACTGCCTGGCCAGAGGCGCATTTTTCGGCCGGTTTGTCCCATGACCCATTGGCCAAGGTTTTGATCGGGTACGAATAAAATCTCCCGATCTGCAGGCACTTGGTTGACAATGCTTACGGCATTTCCACTGGTGCAAATTACATCGCTCAGTCCTTTGACCGCTGCGGAACAATTAACATAAGCAACCACATAAAGGTCGGGATTTTCTTCCCGGTACTTCGCCAACTGATCGGCCGGACAGGAATCGGATAGAGAGCAACCGGCATCGAGGTCGGGAAGAAGCACGGTCTTCGATGGGTTTAATATCTTGGCAGTTTCCGCCATGAAGTGGACCCCGCAAAAGACAATTATATCAGCATCAGTTTTGGCTGCCTGACGAGCAAGGCCAAGAGAATCTCCAACATAATCTGCCACCTGTTGGATTGGATCGATCTGGTAATTGTGACAGAGCAGGACCGCATTTTTTTCTTTCTTTAGGCGGATAATTTCCTCTTGCTCGGCCGAAAGTTTTTCTGGTTCAGCAGAACGGCGAAAGATTTGCAGGAGAGGAGGGGAGGAGGTGGCCATACGAACAGGACGGGTGGCGGGCGGTTAATTGGTTTTGGCGCAAGCTCCGTTGCTTGCGAAAGTCGGGCAACTTGCCTGTACTTGTAAGCGCTGGTCGTTTACTTCAAGACCGAGTTTTTCCGAAACTGTACGCCCATACCATTCCATGAAAGGCGCATCCACATCGAAGATACGGTCACAATCGGAGCAAATAACTTGGGCTTTGAAGGTGGCACTCGATTCGTTGAGAGCATAAAACTTGTTGTCTTGTCCGACATCGATCATACGCACCGTCCCACTGCCAACAAGAAGGGGAAGGCAACGGTAAACAGTTGCCCTCGAAACGGTGTCGTCCACTTTTCTTGCATCCTGTAATAATTGATCTGCGGTAAAATGTCCGGACTGACGAAAGAGTGCATCGAATACCGCCTTGCGCTGTCCAGTCATACGCAAGCCTAAGCTGATCAAATAGTCAGAGAAATTTTCCCAGGATGTACGGTCGGGCTTGGCCATAATTAGTTATTTATCCTTTATGGCTCTGCCTATCGGTGAGGTCAATTGAATTGAGACGATTTTGAGAATTGGATTATCGTTCTTCGAACCTTGGCAGGTCGATTCGAAATAGGTAAGATGGTCATTATGTCGATTAAGATAAACGACCAAGTTATTCCCGATTGGGCGATTGAGCGTCAAGCTGAAGCCCTGTATGAAAATGTGGCTAAAGGTATGCCAGGTAAGCCTCGTGAGATCATTACCATGTCTGCGCTCGATCTTGCCAAGGAACGGTTGATTGACCAGGCTTTGATGGCTCAGGAGAGTAGGAAACGAAAATATCAGGTGGACGGGGTCGAACTTCAAAAAAGGATTAAGCTATGGTTGAAGCAAAATGGTGGGAAGAAGGCCTTTGAAAAAATAAACAACCCAATGATTAAGAACCATGAGGATTTGAAGCGTGAATTATCCGATCAAATGCGGTTTAACCAATTGCTCGAAGAGGAGTCACAATGTGAGGACGCTTCGGATGAGGATGCTATTAAATATTATGAGGAAAGACCGGAACTTTTTAGGATGGAGGAACAGTTAACCGCTTCGCATTTGTTGAAGATGGCCAAATCGGAAGAAGAGTTCGATCAGGCTTTACAGCAGGTTGAGGAGTGGCGAAAGCGCTTAAAAAAGGGCGAGGATTTTACAGAACTTGTACGTGCGGAATCTGATGACAAGGGCAACGATGGAAACCTTGGTACCTTTGGGCGGGGACGAATGGTTCCGGAGTTTGAAAAAGCGGCCTATGCCCTGGAGCCCGGTGAGTTAAGTGAGCCGGTTAAAACACAGTTTGGATGGCATCTTATTCAATTACATGAAAGGGTTCCTGAAAAAATCACTCCGTTTGATGAGATTAAACAAAAAGTGGTCCAGTACCTAACTGAGCGTAAAAAAGATAAAATTTTTGAGCAATTCCTCGATGGATTAAAGGCTGAAGCTAAAATCGATGAAGTGTCTGGTATTTGATCAGTTTTTCATCAAGCCCTCAAGAATCTGAAGGGTGCTTTGGGGCTTATTGAGGGCATAAAGGTGGTAACCTGGTGCCCCCTTGGACAGTAAGTCTTTAACCTGTTGGAGAGCCCAATTAGCTCCAATAGATGGTTGGTCGGCTTCGTCCGCACATTCTAAATCATTTTCCAATTGGGAGGGAAGTCCTGCTTCGCACATAGCACAAAACCGACGGACTTGACCGATGGAAAGCACGGGTAGTAACCCGGGTAAAATCGGGATATCAATCCCAGACTCATGGCAACGGCTCACAAAGTTATGGTAGGCAGAATTATCGAAAAATAATTGAGTGGTTATAAAATCTGCCCCGGCATCCACTTTGGTCTTGAGGTTTTGTAAGTCGAATTCCGAATTCTTGGCTTCTGGGTGCTTCTCGGGATAGCCACCAACACCAATTCCAAAATCGGGAAAATTTTCCCGGATCAAAGAGACAAGATCAGAACCATAGGACAATCCACCAGGTACTGGTTTAAAAGTGGTTTCTCCCTTGGGCGGATCACCCCTTAGGGCCATGATGTTACGAAAACCAGCTTGAGAAAATTCCTCAAGGATTTCCAGAAGCTCATCCCGGGTATGACCCACGCAGGTTAGGTGGGGCATAACTTCAAATCCGTGCTCTTGCTGTAAAAGCTTGGCGTAGCGAAGAGTGGTGCCACGGGTGCCTCCTCCCGCCCCGTAAGTAATGGACACGAAGTCTGGGTTGTGTGGCTGGATCAAACTTGCTGTCTTAAGCATACGCTCGCCTCCAGCCTCGTCCTTGGGTGGGAAGAACTCTACTGAGAAAAGAGGTTTGTCTTGGGCAAAACGATTTTTAAGTGAACGACCTGTCATTATAATTCACATCAACGTATCATGATGCGTTGATGCGTTCAAGGAAGAAGCGACTCGTTTAAAGGCTTTTCCTCGCGCTCAGGTTGAGGTTATTGATAGCTTTTAGGTAACGGGCAACTCGGGGTTGCGGGGATAAGGTTTGAGCCCGTTCCAAAAGATCTGAAGCTTGTTGGTAATCCTTGGCTCCCACAAGCATGCGGGCATGACCGATTAGGGCAGTGACTTCGAATTCAGGCAACTTGGCCGCCCTTTCGAAGCGCAGCGCTGCTCGAGCATAATCCAATTCTTCTGTCGCCAGCCTTGCTGATAGAAGCAGGGCTTCTCCATCCAGGGGGTGTTTTTGGATGATTTCCTCAATGATTTTTGCAGCTTCTTCCCGCTTGCCTGTGGCAATACGGACTTCTGCTTGAAGCATACGGATTTCACGCTCGTCATCCTTGGAATATCCATTACCAAAAGTTTTTTGGATTTCTTCGAGGTATTTGAAGCCTGCCCCGTAGGACCCCCGATTGATCAATGCCTTGGCCGCCCGTGCATAGCGTGATAAACTGAGCTTTTGTTTTTTGGCTAGGGCTTGCTGGTAGGAAGCTAGCGAAAGTTCGTTAAGCCCGAGGTTATGATAGAGATCACCAAGTGATAGGGTACCTGCGGTATCCAGTTTATTCATTCGCCTGAGGGTTTCCAAAGCGATTACCGCATCCTGTTCCCTTCCAAGTCCCTGGAGGGCCGAAGCACGGGCCTTGTGGCAAAATAGGTCGTTCGGCTTGGTTTCGAGCAATTCATCAAGAAGGGCAAGAGCCTCCGGGTAGCGGTTCGTGGTAAGCAGGCAATTGACCAGTCCATTACGGGCATCAAGACTCTGGGGGTGAAGCAGAATGCCCATTCGGTAAGCATTTTCTGCTGAAACCACCCGACCGAGGGACAGATGGCAATAGCCCAAGGCAACATAGCTGATACCATCCGCTTCTCCCAAACTTATTGCTTTGGCTAGATTTTGGGAGGCTGCATCAAGTTTCCCCAAGCTTAGTTGGACGAAGCCGAGGTTTTTACGGGCCCTTAAAAAAGAGGGGAATTTGCCCAGTGCTTTTTCGTAGGTCTGTTCTGATCGGGTGAGTCGGCCAAGCTGGTAATACATTGTACCGAGAGCGAAATCGAGTGCAGCACTTGTTTTGGGTTTAATTTTTTCTTCGAGATAAACGACCGCATCTTCCAGCTGATTTTCTGCTTTGGCTACCACTTCCCGCAGAATGAATTGTTCGGATTTATCGATCCGTGGCTCAACCTCGCTGCGAAACCCGTAATCTCCCATGAAACCACGAACAAATGCGGGATCGTTCCAAAAATCTTGGGTAAGTTCAGGAGGAGGTGCCTTGGCGGTCAGACCGAGCGAAAGACTTAAATGAGCGAAGGCTATGAAAAAGAAATTATTCATTTGAGCATAGAAAAGCGAACAGGGAGGTAGAATTCAACCTTTACTGGCTTACCGTTACGGGTTGGGGCTTCGTAGACGGATCCTTCGGCGGCTTTGCGGGATGCCTCCACGAAATCTGGGTGGGTAGTGGAAACCGTTTCCAAAACCTTAACCCTTCCACTTTCATTGATTTGCACAAGCAGTTTGACTTCTCCTTCGAGTCCTTTGCGGCGCAAGTGGGCTGGGTAAATTAACGATCCCCGCTTAACTACTCCGGGGTTGCGATCAAGTTGATGCATGGCAAAGACAAGTTCCTGAGCAAACCCGGTGGGAGTTGGATTAAAGTTTGTCAGCGAGAATAGGGCTTTAAAATCTCCAGGGCCAACTTCCAAGGTGGCAGCACTAGGCTGGTTGAGTAAGTGCACTTTGGGAGTCTCCAGTGCAGGTGTGGGAAGTTCCATTTTTTTGACCACTTCTTTTTCCATCTCCGTTTTTGGCGGGGGGGGAGGGGTGTAGGTGGGAACGTCTGCCGGACGAACGATCCATTCGTCTGGCCTAACGAATTCAGATAAAGGAAGCAGGCAAAATAAACCAAAGGAGACCAGGGCGGCTAGACCGATGCTTTTGACGCGTAAGTTGGGTAAGGGCTCAGTCTCAACCCCTGGTGTCCATTCGATATCCAACCCTTCTTTCATTGGGCAAGTGGGCTTAGTTTTACCGCCTGTGCACCCCCAAGCATGGCTTGATCCATTACTTGGGTTGCTAACCCGGCACGGGCACCAGGAGATACCCGTACGAGTACGGAAGGTGCTTTCTCCCCAGGGTTGGAACGAACCAAGGGGGCGACCTGTTCGATACCGATGGACATTCCATTCTGCAAAAGTTGACCTGAGGCAGGCAGATCAAAAGCCAGGGGTTCTTCGAGGTTATTTGAGGAAGAGGCGGTGTCCTTGTGCTTAGGGGTTATTCCAACCTCATTAACGAAGGAGGTGGCTACAATGAAAAAGATTAAGAGAATAAAGACCATATCTATGAGGGGAGATACATTTATCTCTGTGCGTTCCGGTTCCTGAACCAATCTTCTTCTCATGTCCTAGGCTTGCGGGTGGCGATCGATACAACAGCGGATTTTTTTCGGGCCTGAGCGACAATCTTAGCAAGGATCGACGCATCTGCCCATTGGTCGACCTGAATAACCACTGGTTTGCCTTTGTCTTTGCTTGCTTGTTCGACAAGGCCGGGAATTTCTTCCAGTTGCACGGAAGAGCCAGCATACTTAATTTCATTTTTACCGGAGAGGGCAAAAATAACCGCATTTTTTTCAAGAGCTTTTCCGGTAACTGCTTGGGGTCGGGTAACTTCAATTCCTGGAAGAGTGACGAAGGTCGCGGAAACGATGAAGAAAATTAACAGAATGAAGACCACATCAATTAGAGGGGACACATTAATCGCATCGGCTTCCGTATTTTCAATGTTTCTCGATCGGGATCTCATCTGGCAATCGGGCTGGGAACTTGGCGCAGGGATAAACTCTCCAGGCGGTTAATACATTGTAACCAGTCCTTCTTTCTACGGTTGAGTAGATGAATTAGGGCAATTGCTGGGATCGCAATCAATAAGCCTGCCTGAGTGGTTACCAGTGCTTGTGAAATACCACCGGCCACTAGATCCATCTTGTAACTATCCTGCATACTCAGGCCGTCAAAGGTACGAAGCATTCCTGCCACTGTTCCAAGTAGTCCAATCAGCGGGGCAGATGTTGCCAGAACGAAGAGAAAGCGTAGGCGGCGGTTGAGGAAGGAAGTTTCTCCGGTTCGCACCTGGTCGAAACGCCTCTGGGTTTCTTTTTGGTCGCGATGATCAGCAAGGCAGTAACGAAGTATACGGTCCACCCGTCCACCTCCTTTAAAAGCATCCCAACGTTCGCGAGGAAAAACTCGCAGGTCTGAGGGAATCACCGCATGTAAACGTAACCAAAGATCGAAGGATAGATAATAAAGATAAACTGCGAGCAAGCCGAGTGCTGGCATTAGAACGCCACCCTTTTCCCAAACAAAGGCTGCTTGGTCAATGAATTCAATGACTTGGTTCATCCTTCTTAACTGGCTCAGAAGCTAGTTCCTTGGGGGCTTCTTTTTTTAGATGGACGAGACGGGCGGAAAAGCCCTCCATCTTTGAAACCAGACCCTGTAGCCTTCGGGTGAGCAGTGCATGAGCGATGAGAGATGGAATAGCTGTAATTAGGCCAAATTTTGTGGTTACCAGGGCTTCGGAAATACCCCGGGCCAACTCGCTGTTTTCGGGGTTTGCAAAGTTGGTTATTTGACGGAATACATCAATCATTCCCGTAACAGTCCCGAGTAAGCCGAGCAAAGGAGCGGTGGCTGCGGTTATGGCAATCAGGGGCAATCCTTTTTCGAGGCGGGCCTGCCAATCGATAATGATTTCGTAAAGAATTTCTTCGAGAATCTCAGGCTTTTTCCCTCGGTATCCCTGAGCAGTTTTGCGAAGGAGTTCGAAAGGACCACCGAAATTTCCCGCTAGGGTAACCGGACCTTTGGGAAAGGGGATGCGTAAAACCTGAGCCGCTTTGAATAGGGCAATAAGTACTGAGGTTAGGGCGAAGAAAAGAATCGGATAGATCCAAATTCCACCCTTTTGCATTTCTTCAATCAGGGTGGGCTCACTTCCTTCAATCACTAGGGCCTTCCCCAAACTTGGGTCGAGAGGGAGGGTCGTGAGTTTTCCGACAGGGGATTGGAGGGATTGACCGATCAATGTGGAGGTCGATTGATTGGCAACCAACAACCGGGGCGGGGTATTCCGCCTGACTGAGTCCGGGCTCATTTCAAGGGTGGAATCCTCCACCCGTTCGTAACTTTTATCAAGAAATCCTGAACTTCCCTGTTCTCCACGGAAATAAAGCACTGGTCCGAGAGTCCAAAAAATACCAGATTCACGTACACCTTCAGGAGGAACAATTGCATCTCCGGAATAAGCACCGCCCCCAGCTTGTTTAAGCAGAGATGAGGTGGATAGTTCCGCCAGCTCTAAATAAGCGGTGAAACCACTAGCTCGGTCGCCTTTTTCCTTGGCCAAGGAGGAGGAAAGATTATTGGCATGAAGAATGCGCTCGGATGAGGGGATCGACTGAGTCCATCCGCGGGCATAGTCCTTGAGCAAACGGAGCGAAGTTTCAAGAGCGGCCTCGTTTTCCCGGACTTCCTCTTGTAATTGAAGCAGGGAGGCATCCCGGTTGTCCCGCTGCCGCAAACGACGGTCAATTTCCACACGTTTTCCACGGGTATCCCGTTCGAGTTGGGCAACTTTTTGAGCCAATGGAATCTTTTCCTTTTCGATTTTTTGCCTGAGAAGAGCGAGCCGTTCTATAGAATCCTTTAAATCGTTACGGGCATTTCCGCGCACTTG
Organism: Opitutales bacterium; assembly: GCA_018607205.1. Classification (GTDB taxonomy): domain Bacteria; phylum Verrucomicrobiota; class Verrucomicrobiia; order Opitutales; family Seribacteraceae; genus Chordibacter; species Chordibacter forsetii. The sequence goes on from JABBBW010000194.1 coordinate 8,252, forward strand.
CTGGACCGATTGTGACCACAGGCAAGATCCCCAGCCAATGGCCATGAGTAAGAAGACAAACTTTGTCGTTGCCGGTTTCATTGATCAATACGTCCGGGAGCAGGCATAGGAAGTTTTAAAAACCTTGGCATTGCTTGGTTGTTGAGCATATCAACTCCGGTGGAAATTTCGCGTGCCAGTCCGTCCGACCTCGTCCATACCCAGCCTGAATTCTTGGGCTGTCCATATCCAGCCACGGTTCCTGATTCATTGACAAAATAAGCGCTACCCAATCCAAAATACATCACCTGGAACTCGCGCGACTGGTTGTCATCTAGGGTAAACTCCTGACGTTCCAATGTTACGGAACGGTGGAAGTTCTGAATGGACTGAAGAAGAGAGACCATTGCATCAACGCGCTCTCGAAGGGGGGGCATAGGCATTCCTTTACCAGGCACTAGTTTTTTGCGGTAGGGAGCAAGTCGGTCAGCAATGGGCGTGGGGAGAAGAGAAAATACACGATCCAATTTGGGTACTGCCCGATCTAGGCCACGGTGAAGCGAACTGGTTGCCTGCTGAGCAGCGTCTTTACGGGCAAGTAAATCTTCACGTTGTTTTGCTGCACCCACCGCTTCCTCGGCGGTTTCTTGGAGTTTGGAATTCAATTCACCAATCTCCGCATTCAGGGCTTGTTCGAGATCGAGTAGGGTTGATTTTTCCACATCCCAATCGCTCTCCTCTTCGGAGATTAGTCTTTCCGTGGACACCCATTCCCCAATGATCTTGTGGGTCTCTTTAACCTCGGCATGCAGGAGGGAACCGGCACTGATAAACAAGGCAAGCAAGTTTGGTAAAATAGAACGAGTCTTTATCATCGAAAAAAGTGTAGTCGACTCTATCCCAAGGTAAGAGACTTGGAAAGCCTTTTTGAGACTGATTCTCAATAAAAGCAATTTAGGGGGGGGGACCTCTTGTTTTTAGAAGAGGGGTTCGGAAGGGAATCGATTGATGGTAAAGTGTTTTGATTGAGGGACTGTTTTCAATTTGCGAATTTCGGAACGGAGAGAGCGGACTGCATCGGAAAGTTGTTTTACCACTATTTTTTTGGAATCGTATTGTTCTTGGGCTAGGCTCAGGCTTTTTTTCAAAGCGGAAATATTCAACTTTTTCTTTTCGCCAACAGACTGTGCTTTCTTTCCCAATTCGATTAAAGAAAAAAGGCCCGGTTTGTAGGCATATCCATTCTTCAAAAAAGTGGAGTCCTGAGTAGTTGCATAGGCAATCTTCTGGAAGTCGGGCAATGGTTCTGAAGTGATCAGGAATCCATTGGTATCACGCATACAAAAGATGGCATGGGTCGCACCAGGAGGCATGATTGACTCGCACCGTCCATTCTCAATTTTAGCTGGAGCTTGTAACCATTCCTCCCGGTGTCCTCGGGTTTTATCAAATTCTTTGGGATTGAGCGTGTAGAGTAAGTGAGCCTCCTTAATTTCAGCCTTATTTTTTTCAGACTGAAAGGTTACCCATACGCGGTCCTTTTTTGAACCAAGCTGGAGAATTTTAGGATAAGCTGATTTTTCCTCCTTCGTTACCGATGAAGAATTGATATTTCGATAAGGCATTGAAACCCCAGCTTTTTTGAGGAAATTATTTAACTCCTGAAGCATCGAGTTTCGAATCACTGGAAATTGAGCAGCCAGGTTTTTTTGTTCACCGAGATCGTCTGGGCTTTGATCCTCCTTGCGAATACGGAATAATTCCACTGCTTTTTTATTTTCCACCTGCGACCATTTACCTGCATATCCAACCCCTAAATTATTGATCAGTTTCCAATCCCCTTTTCGCATTACTACGGCCATGTGACTTTCCATGGGATAAAACCAAAACAGGGTAGTCCGTTCCTTGCCGTCCGGTTGGATAACCTTGTTTGATTCACCATTGATCAAAGGAAGAATGTTGCACCCGTCCAGTTGGAGCTCGGTATCGGGGGAGAGCCCTGCCATTTCCATGAAAGTCGGGTACAAATCAATCAGGTTGATTGGAGTCTCGCAAGTTGTCCCGGCGGGAACGCCTGGTCCGCGAACAAGAAAAGGTACCCGTAATCCGCCCTCGTAGTTATTCATCTTTCCTCCGCGTAATGGACTATTGTCGGTGATTGGTTCGTGCTGACTTCCCAACCATCCACCGTTATCCGAATCGATAATAATATAGGTGTTGTCGATTAGTTTGTGTCCGGTGTTGCGCGGATCATCCGTTTTTTCGAGGTAGCTAATGACTTTGCCGATACTCCAGTCCACTGTATCGACCATACTTGCGTAGTAGGGGTTGGCATGTCCAGGGATGGCTGGGTTTACTGCTTTCGGATCGGAGGGAAAGGGGATGCCCATTTTTTTACAATAATGTTGGAGACGTTTTTTGTCCCGCGTTCCGATGGGTCCATGAACATAAAAAGGGCAAAAGTTTAGGAAGAATGGTTTGTCTTTATTTTTACGGATAAATCCGACCGCCAACTCAGTTGGTTTGTCATAAGGCCGATCGTCCTCGTCCAATTGGTAGGGATCGTCCGGATGATGGGTGGCAAAATCCGCGAGGCGATGAGGAACAATGCGTTGCCAGGAACCGCCAAAGGAATTCCTTTTCCCATCCTTTGGGTTCCATAATTCTTCATCATTGTAAAAGAGAGGACCCCCGTTC
>JABBBW010000181.1 GCA_018607205.1 Opitutales bacterium
GGTAAGTTCTCGTGCCAATTGTTTCTTAGTCTCCATTGGGTGAGAACGCTTAAGTGCAATCAATTCAGATTCGTCTTTGAGTAATAACAAACGATAATAATCCCACATCACTTCATCGGAAATAGACATAGTTTTTCCAAACATATCCTTTGCCGAATCATTAAAAGCGATGTAATTATCGTAGCTTTTGGACATCTTTTTAGAACCGTCCAATCCGACAAGTAAAGGTAGGGTAATCACCGCTTGCGGGGACAATCCTTTTTCTTTCTGCAAGTTTCTGCCGACTAACATGTTGAAGAGTTGATCATTACCACCTAATTCAACATCGGATTCCAAGACAATGGAATCGTAACCTTGAATCAACGGATACATAAATTCTACCATGGAAATTGGCTGATTGGATTTAAAACGTTTTTCAAAATCATCTCTTTCTAGCATTCGTGCAACTGTCATACTTCGAGTAAGAGAAAGGGCATCAGCAAAACTCATCTCACCAAACCATTCACTGTTACGACGTACCACAGTTTTAGATTCGTCCAGTATCTTGAAAGCTTGCTCCAGATAAGTAGTAGCATTCTGGTTAACCGCAGACTCGGTTAATTCAGGACGCAGTTCAGAACGCCCACTCGGGTCACCAATTCGAGCCGTGTAATCACCAATTAATAAAATGGCTTCATGACCTGCATCTTGAAATTGCCTAAGTTTGTTAAACACAACCAAGTGCCCAAAAGTCAAATCAGGTCGAGTTGGATCAACTCCAAACTTAATCTTTAATTTACGCCCCTGCTTTAGATTATCAAGCAATTCATCTTGCCCAATTACAACCTCTGCATTTTCCAACAACTTGTTTTCAATCATTACGAATTTGATCTCTATAAATAAATTGTGCTACTTCTACGAGCGAAGAATACGAAAGACTCATTCTTTTCTATTATGATTCAGCTTGCAAGAAACCCATGTAACCTTACCAATTTAGACTCTTCTTATAACCCTTACCCAAGAGACAAAATGACCTTAGACATTGGCACAATCGCCCCAGACTTTACACTCAAAACCAAAACACCTGACGGATTAAATGCCATTACCTTAAGCGAACACAAAGGCGAATCTAATGTAGTTTTACTCTTTTTTCCTTTTGCGTTTACCAGTGTATGCATGGCAGAAGCATGTTCGGTAAGGGACGACCTAAAAGCTTACGATGAATTAAATGCAAAGGTATATGGAATTAGCGTAGATAGTCCGTTTGCACAGGAAGCAATGGCGATCAAGGAAGGTTTAAACTTCCCTTTACTTAGTGACTTCAATAAAGAAGTTTCCCAAAAATACGGCGTGCTATATGAAGATTTCATCGGCTTTCAAGGGGTATCAAAGCGTTCAGCTTTTGTTATTTCTAAAGAAGGCACAGTTGCACTAGCTTGGTCTTCTGATGACCCAAAACAACTTCCTGACTTTGCGCAAATCAAAGGAGTTCTTTAATTTAAAAATCATAGCTTGAAGGGTATTAATAAGTTCATAGAACCCGCAAACCAGGTATGGTAATCTCTTAATCGTGACTTGCTTTCCCTTTAAATTAATACCTGCAGGCTTCTCCGATTGTGAGCAAGTTAGAGCATAATAGTTTACAGAAGTGGACATTAATTTTCGAGTTCATGTCACACCAGACCGAGCATTCGTAAAGGTTCTTAACAAAGCTTCGTACTTAAATTGTGAACCTCTTCGGCTTTTTTTTGAAGAGCAAGGTAAGAAGGGACAAAAAAGATATGTGATTGATTTTGAAGATTGTTCAAGTATGGACAGTACTTTTTTGGGCATCTTGGTGAGTGTTGCTTTGAAAATCCGCAGTGCTGCCGATGAGGGCAGTATTTCTTTACTCAACTTACGAGGAAGAAATTTAGAAACCGTATGCAATTTGGGGATTCACCAGATTGCAAATGTAAGTTCAGATGAAGTAAAGGATGAAGTGCAGCTTGAAAACCTTGCTATCAAACCTTCCCAATCGAATGCCAACCCCGATACGATATACAAAGCTCACAAGGCACTGATGAATCTTAATGAAAAAAACCTAAAAGTGTTCTCAGATGTCGTTAGCTACCTTGAGCAAAAAAAAGAGGGATAAATTAGTTAGTAGAAAATATGTACCCTTTAATTTGGTTTTTTGGCGGATTGATGATCGGTCTTTGTTTTTGGGTTATTGGCCGGAAACGTTGGCAAATTTCTCGTAAAAAATTATTGCAGCAAAAAAATCAACTCTCACAGGAAAAAAAAATTGCAGTTGAATTCATGCACAATTTGGCTGAGGCCATTGGTGAAGGAGTGGAAAGAAAAGTCCTCTATCAACGAATTGTTCATACTGCTGTTATCACAACCGGGGCAATAAGTGCATGTATTTATGAAAAGCTTCCTAACGGCAGATTACAGGGAGTCGCAGTTGAAGGACTTTTCCCTCCACAGCGAGCCATCAAGACTAACTCGGAAGAAAAAACTTCTCCGCGTGCACGCTTCATTGAAAAAGTATTAAACTCTGAAATTTTAGAAGCTGGAGAAGGTATTGTTGGACAAGTAGCCAAAACCGGCAAGCCAGTGTTTGTTCCACATGCAATTGAGGATCCTAGAATTATAAGACACGAGGATACCTCTTTATCTGTCCGCTCTATGGTTTTTTCCCCCTTAATTCATGATGACCAAACGATGGGAGTTCTCGCAGTAGCAAATCCTTCCAATGGGCTTTCTTTTTCCGAAACAGACTTTTCGATGATTAATTCATTGGGTGAACAAGCTGCTCTAGCGATCAAAAATTCGGACGCCATGAACCTTCGATTTGAAAAAAACCGAATGGATGGTGACCTTAAGCTTGCTCATGATGTTCAGGAACTTTTCTTGACCCGAGTCTTTCCCCCCAGCAAAGGATTGGAAATCGATGCTAGGTATGTACCTTCGGCTCAAGTAGGCGGAGACTTTTACGACTTTTACAAGCTATCTTCCCATAAGTTTTGCTTATGTATTGCCGATGTCTCAGGGAAAGGAGTGCCTGCATCATTGCTTATGGCCTTATGTCAGACCCACCTTAAGCACTTAGTTCATAAAAATCGATCGCCCTCTGAAGTTCTTGTTCTTTTGAATGAAGAACTTTTTTCAAGAATTCGAAAGGATATGTTCATCACACTTTTCCTTGCCGTAATCGATACTCGTTCTAATAAAATAACCTATGCACGTGCCGGTCACGAACCAGGCTTACTTGTAAAAGCTTCCACCGCTGCTAACGAAGTGGTGGAACTAAGAGGAAACGGTATGGCATTGGGTATGGTCGAGCCGGATTTATTTTCTAGTCTTATCAAAAACGAAGAAACCGATTTTTCCGGCGGCGACTTACTCTGTTTATTCACCGATGGCGTAACTGAAGCTAGTAACCAAGAAAAGGAGGAATTTGGGGTTTCTCGTCTAAAGGATGAACTGATTAAACATGCGGGTCTTGATCCTCAGTCCATCAATCAAAAAATCATTCAGGATTTAAATAAATTTAGTCCACAAAGCCATGATCGAGATGACTTAACTCTTCTTACAGTTAAGCGAGTTTAATTTAGGACTGAATACTAAGTTATTTTTTGTTCATCGAAATCAATCACGTCAGCAAAAGAGCGTAATTCATCGCGGCCTGAGGCACCCAGGCCTTCCTTAATTTCTTGTAATTTTTCGAGTGCCATATCGGACATTCCGATTTGGACCACTCGGCGGTTCCATTCATGAACTCTTAAATCTTTTGGTAAAAGCTCCTTTAAACTATGATTTAATTCTTCTTCGCTTTTAGCCTTTTGTACGCAAGCAATGATCTGCTCAGCTTCAAGTCCTAAATGAAGACACAGAAAGCCATCAAAACCTTTAGTGAAATTCCGTTGGTAGCTTTTGGGTAAAGTCCCTTGCAAATGTTTGCGAATTTTTGCCAAAAACCTGGGCAGGTGAAGGAGGCCCGATGAATGAGCCTCATAAGGGGAGGGGAGGTCTAGTAAAGTAGCTCCGGTCGGTCCGTGAATGATTTTTGAGTCCAAGTTTGTAATATAGTTAAGAAAAGTGTTTTGTGATTGTTTTTAATTATAAACATGAGCCAAACCAAAAAGACAAAAGTAATTTCAAGAGTTAGTACCTATATACTTTTTCACAAGCTACTTTTTGGAGGAACTTTGGCATTAGCCTGTGTAATGACTTTGTTATCTGTATTGGCACCCTCTGTCATTCAGCAGGTTTTAGACAATGTTTTTACAAAGGGTATTGGGGACGGAACATTACTCATAAAGGGAATTTTCCTAATCGCGGGCATATTTTTTTTGAAAGAATTATTGAACTGCTTTCGGATTCGCATCAACAACAAGCTCGAACAACGTGTGATCTATCGCTTGCGACAAGATCTTCACGACAAACTACTCCGTTTACCAATCAATTTTTATGATCGTCGAAAGAGTGGCGATATTTCATCTCGAGTATTAGAGGATGTACAGAGTGTGGAACGTGCGATTTTAGACGGGACCGAACAAGGAGTGATTGCGGTTCTCACATTAGCCGGTGTATCAGCTATGATGTTTTTTCAAGAACCAAGACTTGCGATTATTGTTTTTCTACCCCTCCCCATTTTGGGATGGATGGCCTATCAATACGCCCGTGTATCGAAGAAAAACTGGCGAGCTGTTCGCGATAAATCTGGCGAACTCAACTCCCTTTTGGTCGAAGATATTCAAGGCAATCGATTAATTCAATCCTTCGCACTTATGCTTCGCGAACGAAAAAGGTTTGCAAAGGTTGCTCGGGAGCTCGAAAAGGTTTCACTAACCGCGATGTATCGCTGGTCCATTCAAGGCCCAGGGGCTAGCTTTACTTCCTCCTTAGGGATTCTTGGGGTGGTTGGAATGGGTGCTTACTTGCTCGAAACTGATCCAGCATTTTCAAATGGCCAGTTCTTCGCGTTCCTACTTTATGCCAATATGTTTTACGAACCAATTAGACAACTTGTTGGAATTAATAATCTTGTCGCTGCAGGAAAAGCCTCGGGCGAAAGAGTTTTTGAAATCTTAGACGCTCCTATTGAGGTCGAAAGTCCTACCCACCCAGTTCCATTCCCTCTTATCGAGCAAGAAATTAAATTTTCCAAAGTAAGTTTTTCTTATGCTGAAAGAAGCCCTGTGGTTAAGGACCTATCCTTTACCTTGGCGCACGGCTCAACCACCGCTTTAGTCGGACCTACAGGAGCCGGCAAGAGCACAATCGCTAGTCTGTTACTTCGTTATTATGATGTGGATGAGGGAAAAATTACCATTGGCGGAAAAAATGTAAGCCAGCTCTCATTAAGTAATTTAAGAACTCATATTGGCTTGGTTTCTCAAGACCCCTTTCTCTTCGATACATCCGTCAGGGAAAATCTACTCTTAGCATCCGAAAATGCGAGCGAAGATGAATTACAACGAGCCTTAAAAGCAGCTCACGCATGGGAATTTGTTAGGCTATTACCTGAAGGTATGAATACTTTAATTGGAGAAAGAGGGGTAAGATTGAGCATGGGCGAAAAACAACGACTAACCCTTGCCCGAGCTATGCTAAAATCTTCCCCAATCCTCATCTTGGATGAAGCCACATCAAGTGTGGATGTAGATACAGAACGACAAATCCAACAAGCTCTACATGATTTAATTAAAGATAAAACAACACTTATTATTGCCCATCGACTCAGTACCATTCGTGAGGCTGATGAAATTATCTTTTTAGAAAAAGGGCAAATTCTTGAAAAAGGTACGCACCCAGAATTGATGATGCTTGATGGAGCTTATGCTAAATACTGCAATTTGCAGAAAAAACTGGTTTGAAAGACTAACTCTCTTGGTCTGCCTTGCAGAGGATTATTCGCAAAAAATTAAAAAACAAATATGGAGTGAAAAGGAAGACTAGGCTTCGTAAGAAAAGCAAACTGAACTCTCCCAATGGGCCGTAAACAATTTGTTCTGCCCAAACTCTTAGAGTTGTGCTCTCAAAAAAACTTATTCCGAGAGCAAGTCCCAAGTAGTACACCATCAAAGGCCAAACTGTAAAACCAACGGAAATGAATAACAGTGCAAACCAAAGTTCTTTTGACCAGTTCATCTTAAGTAATAAGTTACAATTACTATAGCATAAATAGGGAACTGCAAATACATCTCATGCTTAATTTCATTCACTGAACAGCAAAGTTGGCGAACAACAGATAACAGGGAAACTAAAAAAGAATATTCTTATTCCTAAATTGGTTTGCTTCTATGAAAGCCTTGTTCTTTGGTAAGTCATTTACAATGAACCAAACTGATAAAGAAGTCATTTCAATTTTCGAAGAAACGCAAGCTCTGCTCAAGGGTCATTTCATTTTACGTTCGGGATTAAGAAGCGAGCATTTTTTCCAATGTGCCCAGGTTTGCCAGCATTTAGATAAAGTCAATAGACTAGCTGAACTGCTTATCGAAAAGATTCCTTGGAGTCAGGTTGATTTAATAATTGCCCCTGCAATGGGTGGGCTGGTAATTGGCCAAGAAATGGCAAGGCAACTTGGCTCTCGCTTCATTTTTTTGGAAAAAGTGAACGACAAGCTTGCCTTGAGAAGAAACTTTATGATTCATCCGAAAGACCGAGTACTTTTAGTTGAAGATGTCGTGACCAAAGGTGGAAGGGTTCGGGAAGCAATCAACATAATAAACAAGCATCCCTGTGATTTTTTAGGTGCTGTATCCCTGGTGGATCGTAGTGTTGAGCCAATCAATTTCGGCATTACCTTTATGTCTCTTCTGAAGATGAATTTTCCGACTTATTCAGTAGATCAGTTACCCGAACATTTGCAAAGTATACCGGCTACCAAACCCGGAAGCTAAACTGAGTAGTATACATAGTTTGGTTCCAAAATTATTTAAAACTGAATAATGCAAATTACGGAATGCGATATGCAAGAAATCTGTAATTTCCACGATACCAAACATAAAAGCGATTAATTCCGGAATATAGGTTTTCAGAAACATCGCCCACATCAAGTATCTGAGAACCATTAATTTCAACTAGGACCACACCCTTTTTGAATGTTTCATTTTCTCCAGAAGAACGAGAAACTAAAACACCTCTAACAGATTCGGGTATATCAAATTCTTCTCGGTTTTGAAGGGTGATGGCTGTCAAATCAAGACCTGGAATAGGAACAATTCCCTCCGACATTGACCCAAGAATTGCATAGAGAGTTTCGGATTCTCCATTTCTTAAAACTTCGATTTGAATTTGAGCCCCTGGCAAAGTTTGAGAAATGGCTACCCTCGCTTGGTTTACTGAATAAACGAGTTTTTTTCCTACTTTTACAATCTTATCATTAGCCAAAAAGCCTGCCTCGTCCGCCGCACTTCCAGAGACCACACTAGCAACAACTGCAGCATTTCCATTCGAATCTGGCTCTAAGGATACTCCTAAAAAACCTCTTCGTATTTTACCTTCCTCCATGTAATCAGTGAGTGCCCGGCGTACCATATTAACAGGTATTGCCAGTCCAATTCCTATACTGGCTCCAGTTTGTGAAATAATGGCCGTATTAATACCAACCAATCTTCCTCGTGCATCTAAAAGAGCTCCGCCAGAATTACCCCGATTGATAGATGCATCTGTTTGAATAAAATTTTCATAAGCACCATCTTCGCGAAGAATCCCTAATTCCGATTTTCTTGTGGCAGATACAATGCCCATAGTTACTGTCATCCCAATTCCAAGTGGATTACCAACGGCAAAAACCACATCACCGACTTGTAGCTGATCGCTATTCGCAAGTGTGGCAAAGGGGAGTTCTTCGTCAGCTTCGATTTTGAGTACAGCAATATCTGTAGTGTGGTCATAGCCAATGATTGTTGCAGGGTAATCCTTTTGCTCGCCAAGCTTAACCACCACTTCTTCCATTAACTCTCCAGTTCTTGGATCTGAGATGACATGCGCATTTGTTACCACATGACCTTGCGGAGAAACGAGCACGCCAGAACCTATTCCAGCAGGTACTTTTTCTTCTTCTATCCTTGGCTGATTTGTTCGTGGGAGCCCATAATAACGCCTAAACCAATCTTCGATTGGATTACCTGCACCAGGATATAATCTTCTGACAACTTGTTGGGTAGTAACCGCAACTACTGCTGGAGTAGCTTTACCGAGGATGCTCGAGTAACTCTGTATAGGATTTGCCGCCAACCGATCAAGGTCGGTCTCATCAACTTTAAGTGAAAATCCTTTTTTTTCTCCAAACGCGTTCCAAACAATAAGGAAAAAAGAAATCCAAGCTAACTTGTAATTTAAAAATATAATCTTTTGAAGCATCAAAAGTAGAAGCGAAATTGGTAAGCAAAATTGTCTTGGAAATACCTGAATTCTGTAAACTTAAATCTAGAATCCCTTAACTTCAAATAAACTCGATATGCTACTGTCGGTATGTGTCCTTTGAATTGCTTCCCCAAGCAAAGGAGCCACACTCAATTGAGTAATAGGTAAATTATCTACCTGCATATTTACAGAATTGGTGGTAACTAATTCATCCAAGTGACCTTGTTGTAAGCGCTCTTTCCCGGTTTCATTAAGCACGCAATGGCTAATTACCGCAGAAACTCTCTTGGCCCCACGCTCTTTCAAAAGTTTAGCTGCTGCGGTCAAGGTACCAGCTGTTTCAGTCATATCATCAATAATTAAAATTTCTCGACCTTCCACTTCGCCAACTAAATTGGTTGCCTCTACCGTACTTGCCCCTGTTCTTCTTTTTGCTACAAACCCTAATGGACAACCCAGTACCTCAGCGTAGGCACTGGCCATTTTCATACCACCTACATCAGGAGTGAAAATGGTCATATTTTCCGTATTTCGATTTCGCATATAATCAAAAAACACGGGGGAGGCATATAGATGGTCAACTGGAATATCAAAGAATCCCTGAATTTGCTGGGCATGCAAATCCATCGTAAGTACTCGGTTAGCTCCAGCTGCAACCAAAAGGTTGGCGATCAATTTTGAGGTGATTGGAACACGAGGTTGATCTTTACGATCTTGCCGGGCATATCCAAAAAAAGGAATAACCACAGAAATTCTCGCAGCAGATGCCCTTCTTGCGGCATCTATCATGATCAATAATTCCATGATATTGTGATTTGCTGGGGAATTAGTCGATTGGAGAAGGTAAACATCCATTCCCCGTATATTTTCGTTGTACCGAACGAAACTTTCACTATCGGGAAATGAAGTAACTAAGGCATCTCCTATTTCCATATCCAAGTAGGCACATATTTCTTTTGCCAAAGGGAGGTTCGAATTACCGCTAAAAATCTTTAGGTTAGTACCGTTTCGCATTTCTTTGTTTACTCTTTGCTTTTTTCTTGGGCAAACCTATTGAAAAGATCTGGCAATTTTCTTTGTAATACAGAAATCCTTTGAGCCAAATGAAAGGGAAGGGCTGGGTTACCTTTAAGAAATGCCCCTGGCTCTACATCTTTAGTTATACCAGCTTGGCCAGCAATCTTTGCCCCTTTTCCAACTTTTAAATGTCCCGCAAATCCAGCCTGTCCGCCAACGATTACTTCATCCTCAATAAGCACGCTTCCACTTACTCCAACTTGAGCAACGATCAGACAATTTTTACCAATTTTGACATTGTGACCAACTTGAACCAAGTTATCAAGTTTGGTACCTTGGCCTATCTTGGTTTCTTCAAACCTAGCTCGATCGATACAAGTATTTGCCCCGACTTCTACATTATCTTCGATGACGACTTTTCCAAGATGAGGAATTTTTTGATGACTTCCATCACCCTGATCAAAGCCATAGCCTTCAGAGCCCACTACAACTCCTGCATTCAAAATTACTTGTTTACCTATCTGGCAGCGGGCCAACAATTTAACTCCTGGATAAAATACACTGCCTTCACCGATCGTTGTACCCATTCCAATGTGGCAATGAGTATTGATCGTGCAATTTGGACCGATGATAGATTCATGCCCAACATAACTAAATGCACCGATAGAAGAACTGTGATGAATACTAGCACTCTCCTCTATAAATGCTGTTGAGTGAATCCCTGGTGCTGGTGCTGGATATAGTTTTCCTTCTAATAATTCGCAGACTTGAGCCAAAGCTCGTGAAGGGTTTTCCACTCTTATAAATAGTTGGTTGCTTGAGGGCTTACCTTGAAAATCATTGGGCAAAAGAATTACACTGGCGTTACAGGGTTCAACCTGGCTTTTATATTTTGCATTACCCAAGAATGAAAGATCTCCGACCTTCGCATCGCGAAGATTGGCAATGCCATCTAATTTCCCGATAGATGTTTGACCTGATTGAATTGCACCAGGAAATAAATCGATTAATTCCGATACATTTATGCTAAGACTCACTGTTTTTGCTTAGCTCGTGTAGAAAAAGTGTGCTACTTTTTTTGCGCGTTTAGTGTGACAATAACTTCCTCAGTGTAATCGATTTGATCTGAGGAATAAAATACTCCCAACTGGGTTTCCGAGGAATTAAGAACCAAGTCTAAACCCTTTGCTTCTGATACTTTCTTAATGGCAGTTCGAATATCCTCTAGGTGCTCGACCAAGAGATTTCTTTGTCTTTGTGCAATAGTTGCTTTGGCTCTCTTATCGTAGGCTACCATATCATCCTGCTTTTCCTTAGCCACGGTTACCTTGGCTTGATATTTTTCTTTCAAGGTCGCGGTGTCGATATTTGGGTTCTTAAGCTTTTCTTCCATTTCCTTTAGTTCATTGACGATTTTTCCCATTTCATCGCGAAAAATCTCTAACTCTTCCATCGCTACTTGTTTGGATTTATCCAAGCGTTCACGTGCATCCTTAACCTTTTGATAGCCATCAAAAACTTTTTGCACATCTACAACTCCAGTTTTCTGAGCTTGGGCACTTTGAA
>JABBBW010000163.1:0-533 GCA_018607205.1 Opitutales bacterium
AGAGGGATAGTCTCGAACAACTCGGGGTCTTTTATGAACGTGGCCAGTTTGTGACCGACGGGCAGGGTAGATTATGGTTGGTTCACCGGTCCTTTCATGCTCCTCATGTACGCACAAGTAACGCGGTTGCTCACCATATTGAGTCCGGTTGGCAGGTACAGGCTCGCTGTTACGATGGCGAAGAATGGTCCACGCTGCACTCCTTTGAGCATCCTCAGAGAGATGGCCTGCAAAGAATGTCAGTTGCTTCAGCACCCAATGGCTTTTTTATCACCTACACGACTGGTCGTACCCACCGTGGTCACCCCTCTGCCAGACGTGGTGTCTTCTTTGGCGGGGCTGAGTTGAAAGACTTTGATGCCGAGCAAACGCAGGTGTTCTTGCCTCCACTGGAAGCACCTCGCTTGGTGCAATCATCCGCGCCCACAACTATGACAGAGGCAACGGTCAGTGGACAGATGTACCAGCTCAGTTTCGGCGATCTTCACCGCCACACTGATCTATCTCTTTGCTTTCCTTTTTTTGACGGTAGC
>JABBBW010000163.1:543-2783 GCA_018607205.1 Opitutales bacterium
AAGTCACCCATCCGCACACCGTGGAGTCTTCTTTGGATCCGTAGAAATGGAAAGTTTTAATGCGGAGGAAAAGCAGTTTTCATTTCCCATAACCAAACCGGCGCGGTTAGTGCAACCCTCAGCACCAACAACCCAAACCATGACCAACGTTGGTGGTAAGTCTTACCAACTCAGTTTTGGCGATCTGCATCGCCATACCGATCTATCTCTTTGCTTTCCTTTTTTTGACGGTAGCTATGACGACCAGTTCCGATATGTCATAGAAGTGGCGGAGCACGATTTTGTTGGGATAACTGACCATGCCCGTGATCTTTCCAATGGTCAGGTGGACAGCTTGGTTTGGAGGCGGAGTGTTAAGGAAGTGACCAGGCACCGCCTTAATGGCGGGTTTATTCCTTACTTTGCCTATGAGCGCAGCCAGAGCCAGACTGACCACAATGTAATTTCCCTGCGTGATGATTTGCTCCGCCCGTTTGAGCCGCACATTCGGGATTTTTGGAAGGAGATTGATGGTGATACCTTTACCATTCCTCATAACACGGGAAGGACTCCCGCCATGGTCCAGGCCTTGTGGTCCATACATGACAATGAAAAGCGCCCATTGATGGAAATCTTTCAGGGCTGCCGGGCAAATGCCGATCAAAACATGGCAGCGATGGTACGGCTTGGGTATTCCAAAGGGTACCGCTTTGGGCTAATTGCCAGCAGCGACCACCTCTCCACTCATCGTAGTTATGCCTGTGTGTGGTCGCCCAAGCGGGAGAGGGAGTCCATCTTTCGCTCCCTCCAGTCTAGGCGAACCTATGGGGCGACTGACCGCATCGGTCTGGTCTTTCGTTATGGGCAAAATTGGATGGGGGAAGAAGTGAAATACCGAAAAAAAGATTCTCTTTTTCTACAGATTACGGGCACCAGACCGGTGAAAGAAGTACGGGTGATTAAAAATGGAAAGCCCTGGAAGTCCTTTAAGCCGGCTGAGCAATCCCTCAAATTTGAGCAGTCTCTGGCACCGGATCCGTTGGATGAAAAAGAGGATTACTATTTTGTGGAATTGGAACAATCGGATGGCAACCGGGCATGGTCCTCGCCAATATGGATTGTTCGATGAAGACGATCTATTTGAAACGAACTATTTCTAATCGCTGCCCCCGTTGTGGAGAGGGTAGAGTATTGAACCATCCCTTTGAGCGAAGAGATGAGTGTTCCGTCTGCGAAATGAAGTACGAACGTGAGCAGGGCTTCTTCCTTGGGGGCGTACCGGTTAGCTACTTTTTAATCTGCAGCCTTTGGGTGCTTCCCATCATTACTATGTGGTTTTTGGGTTGGGTTTCGCTCGAATGGATGCTCGGTTTATGTATCGGGGGCGGCGTGGTATTTCCGGTTCTTTCGTATCGCTACTGTCAGGCTCTTTGGTTGGGGTTGTATTTTTGCTTCGCCTGGCATGAAATGCCTTTGCGGGAGGAGTGAATGAAAGATGCTATTTAGGGGTTACCTTAAGTTATCAGCAAATTCCAGGTTTTATCCTATTATAAAAATCACCAAGAATTTTCCGCCCATGTTTTTTTGTCTACCACACAGATGCCCACATACCAGTAGATTGAGGTGTACAAAGCTACCTGAATCTCAAAAAACGGGTGTGCTTGCTCGCGAGTTTTACATCTAAATGTTCAAATGGGATGGACAGAGATTGAACCCAAGTAAGTGTCTTTTTTTACAATTGCCGGACCGGGCAAATGTATGGTTGCAGTCTTTACCTTCTTTTTAAAATGAATAAAACAATACCAAGAATTTGGATATACCTCGGATTGGCTTTTGTGCTATTCTTTATCTCCTCTCAAATTGTGGGCTTTTCTTTTGAGCTAAGTGGATTATTTAAAACTTTTAGGTTATTTTTTGCTGAGTGAGTTATTGAAAATCATAAACCACTCGGAGATAATATTTCATATCCATTTTTTCCAAATCTTCATTAGGAATTGAATCATAGGTGCCGGATAATCCTGACCTTACAGAAAAATCTTTATCCTCCGATATGGGAAATACTAGAGCTGAATCGTGGCTTAGTAAATAGTCTGATAAATCATCCGCCATCGGAAGAAAGCTAAGTTCACTTTCTAGGGACATGAATTGATTGAATTCGTGGAGGTATTCAATACCCAAATCGAGAGCAGGATCTTTTTTTGAAGCAATTGTATTGTTGGTCGAGTCTTCGTATCGAAGAGCACCACCGAAACGAGTCGAAA
>JABBBW010000163.1:2793-10782 GCA_018607205.1 Opitutales bacterium
TTAAGCCTAAGGCAGTAGTGGTACGCAGATTGATCTGCTCGACGGTATCATGTTCGAAATCGCTTCTTAAATACCAGGCCAATTGTTCATGGAAGATCGAATCGTATTCAGCACCGCCCTTCGTTTCATCAGTGTCGTTTACTCCATTTGTGGTTTGAGTGTTGTAAGAAAGAAATAAATCGAGTTCACGAAAGTTATTTGAATAAATACTATCCATGCGAAATCCGGCCCCAAGAGAATCGGTGTTTCCGGATGAGCCGACCAAATCAAAGCCCAATGAGTTTTTCCATTTCATCAATAAACCTTCGTTATATTCCTGCTCTTCGATAATCAATGGATCCTCCCCGGATGCGGGCCAAAGATGTTGGATCTTTTCGAAGGACAAGTTTTTGGATTGATTGGAATCTCTAAGGTTTAATTGTTCAACCGGTAAAGGAATGGATTGCCCCGAGAGGGTATGGTTATCCTCATCGCGTACGGTGAGAGAAGAGGAGGAGGACATACTTAGAATGGCAGTCAAAGGAATGTTAATCGCATTTGAATAGGTGGTCTCGAAGGTCAGGTTGCCATCTACGACTTCGATGATTTTTCCGTAAAAGATTGAACCGTCTTTGGTTTCCACACGATCGGCTAATAAGTGAAAACTAAAGACAAGTATATTTGCCCAAAAGATAAAGCTAAGTCGCATGGTATGTACTTACCCAGGAGGCCACTTCATTTGTCTACCCCCAAGCACATGTACATGCAAGTGGGGGACTGTTTCTCCAGCATGGACCCCGTTATTTATAACGGTACGGTAACCATCTTCCAATCCTAGTTCTCTGGCGACTTGAGAAGCCGTAAGTAAAAGGTGACCAAGCCTTGATTGATCGGATTTTTCTGCTTCTCCTAGACGGGCTATGACTGTCTTAGGAATAACTAAAAAATGAACCGGTGCTTGGGGCTCAATATCTTTTATCGCGATACAAACTTCATCTTCATACAAGATCTCCGCGGGGATATCTCGGGCAATGATTTTTTCAAAAAGAGTGCTCATTTAAGAATATTTATGAAAATAACTTATTTGGACGTCCATATTCGTAGAGATGATAGGTAAAAATCCTCCAAAGCCGTTTCGTCTTTCAAATTTACCTCCATAAGCCGGACATTTTTTTCTAAACAAGCTAAAACCCTTGAAAGTTTAATTCCTAGTTGAGGAAGAATTTGACGGTTCTCGTTCTGAACGACAAAGGAACGGGTAGCTTCTGCTAATTGTTTGAGGATCCTAGAACGAACACCTCGCCTTACTCCAGCATCCAAGGCATCCTTTTCTTTGTCATCCATACTTGGTGCATCATTTTTAGCTTTTTTGGCTAAAGTATCAGCTTCTTCTTTAATTAGGCCAAGCAACGAGGTTATAAGTCCATACGAGGCAAAAAGTGGGCTAACCCGATCCTTTCTCAGGCTTTCACGATCCAGGAGTGCCAGAATCCATTGTTGATACTTAGACTTCCATGCTTCCCATTGTTCATTACCTAAAACGGGAGCTACTGTGGGCAATCGAGCCATGAGGCATCGACTTCGAATGGTTGCGAGTAAGGAATAGGGTTTTGTGCTTAGTAGAAGCAGGTAGGTACCCGATGGTGGTTCTTCCAAGGTTTTTAAAAAAGCGTTGGCAGATTCTTTGCGCATCCGGTCGGCTTCGTGAATGATTGCAACTTTACTACCACCTTGGTTGGATGTGCGGTTAAGTGTGGCAATCAATTCACGCGTTTTTTCAACCGTTATGATCCGGGCCTTTCCAGTTGGTCGCAGATTAAATAGATCGGGATGATCAAACCTCGAATCATCCAGGGATAATAAACATCTAGCCAGAGCCAAGGCTGCGTCTTGGTTTTGTTCAACTGACTGACCAAGTATAAGGATAGCATGATGCAACCGATCCTCAGCAAATCGGTGCTGAAGTGCCTCGATAGGATCGGTATTTGAATTAGGCATACTTACCTAATAACAAGAGAAATAGTGGTGAACTAAGAATTATTCCTGGGAGTAAAAACGGGCATGAATTTCATTCCATATTTCTAACTCGATTTCCTCGGGATCTCCGTTTCCGTCAACCACAAAGAAGCGCTCGGGCAGGCTGCGGGCAAGGTGGAGGTATCCTTTTCGGACTTTTCCATAAAATTCAATATTTTCCTGCTCCATGCGGTCGGGCATGTCAGATACACGGTGTTTAATCCTCTCAAAGCCAACTTCTGGTGGTATGTCTATTACAATGGTAAGATCAGGAATAATCTCACCAACCGCGAACTGGTTGATCATAGTTACTGGATCATCTGCAATTTGCCTAGCAACACCCTGATAAACTGTTGTTGAATCAAGGAATCGATCGCATAGAACGACTTTTCCATTTTCAATGGCCGGAAAAATAATTTCGCGGACGAGTTGTGCCCGGCTGGCAGCGAATAGTAGAAGCTCGGTTTCCGGTAAAATGCTTTTGGAGGAATCTGCATGCATCAGAAGATGTCGAATATCTTCTCCGATAATAGTTCCCCCAGGTTCTCGGGTGACAATTACGTCTCGGTGATCAATTTCTTCCAAGCGATCAGCAATACGGCGAATCTGGGTAGATTTACCACACCCTTCTGATCCTTCGAAGGAGATAAGTAGGCCTTTTTCGTGACTCATATAGTTTAAGAGTTTTGTTTAAGAAGTTCGATTACTTGTGATGTTGATGGGCTTTGGGCAGTACGAACATAATGCCCAGAGGTACAAGTTGCCAAAGCAAGAGATGTTAAGGGGGAAAATCCGCTTAGTCTGGCACTGCAAAAACCGGCATTAAAGTGATCTCCCGCACCTGTCGTGATCTTGGGATTATCACAAAAAGGCCCCGTAGTCCACCAAGCACCATCTTTAGTGGCACAAGCGGCTGATTCAACAGGATGCAGAACTATTGTGGATATACCAAGTTCCCTGCGGATGTTTGATGCCATTTTCTTGAGGGAATCTTCGTCCTTGTCTCCACTCTTCAAACCTAGAACATCACAAACTTGAAGCCCTTCGTTGTAATTGAGGCCTAAAGTTACCTCAGCATGAGCTTGGAAACGGGAGATGACGGTTAATACTTCCTTAATATCAGAGCTCGAACGTTTTGCAGGATCAGCTAAATCAAAGAAAAAAGAGCGTGTATCCCGCGGCGGTAGGTTGGGCAAAATTTTATCAACCAATTCGACGAGAAAGTCAGTCATTTTGGGAATCATTGTCCAATTTACGATGGATATTAAATCTGCTTTGGATAACAGGTCTATAAATTCGCCTTCGCCGCATGCCCCGATAATTCGGGAGTAATCAATTTCTTCGAGGCTTAGGGTATTTCCAAGCATTACTTTTCCGTCCTTGAATTCCATAGCAGTGGTAATTCCTGGCTCACTGATAGAAATTGCGTTGGTTTTTCTAGCGAATTCTTCAAAGACAGGATGTATGTTAGGGTTACCCAGGCCACCAATGTAACGAACACCCATACCGAGGGAGAGCATTGCATTGGCCATAATGGGGCCATTGCCTCCTAATTTTTCGAACCTTGGATAGAGTTCGATGTTGGCACTTTTACCCGCGGCAGCCGAGATTTTAGCACCCATTTCTGCAATGGTGGGCACGGGATCAAAGTTATCTCCCAGACCGTGTCTCTTTTCTACGGGAGCAACAATTTTATCAACAAATCCATCCAAACCGACGATCGAATTTTTCGAAGAAAGGGAAAATGTCGTTGTATTGATTTCATCTAGAACTTTTTGAGTTACCTGCATAAGAGATTTTGCCTAAGATGCTTTGGATAATCGTGCAAACTTAATCGATTTCTCTGCGACACTTTGTGCAAAAGATGCGTTTTTCGTTGATTTTTAATCCTTACGCCTAAAATTGGGAGTTTGGTGTTGGATTTTTGAAATATTATGAATGTGATGGGAAACTTATTAACCGAAGATAACTTTGTACCTTTGCTTGGGTCTGCTGACTTATTTAGCTATTTTGCAGATTCTAACTTTGCGGGGAAGGTCGTTATATTTGTGCTGGCTTTGTTAAATTGCTGGGCTCTCTCGATCATGTTCAACAAAAATTCTGAACTGAAGCGAATTCGTCGAGCAAACGCTCGGGACGAAAAGAAAATTAATGAGCTTCCCAATATGGTAGACTATGACGATGCAAATTTCCCCGGTCAATCGAGTCCATATCTTCGTGTTTGCTCGAGGGCGATGGCAGCTGCTCGGGCAAGTTCTAAAGATGGTAGGGTACGGATGAATTATGTTGAAAATGCAATTCGCCGGGCAATTACCGAATATGAAGACAGGTATGAAGAAAAGATGTACTGGTTGGCAACGATTGTTTCCGGAGCTCCATTTCTTGGATTACTTGGCACAGTATGGGGAGTGATGGACGCTTTTGGTACGATGGATTCGGGGGGGGCTACAATTGAACACCTTGCCCCAGGTGTGTCAGGGGCATTGTTGACAACCGTTACTGCTCTGTGCGTAGCCATACCCATTGTGTTTGCCTATAATAATCTCTCAGCTCGGACCCGGGGGGAAATGACAAAATTAGAAAACTTTGCTAGCAATCTTGCTGATCGCATTGAATTGGAGACCAGTGCCTGAAGGAAGTATCAACGAGAATTCGAGACAACTTTGGATAATTAAATGGCAAGAAGTTTTACAAGAAGAAACAAGCTTTCAGTAATTTCAGAACTGAATGTTACCCCGTTAATCGATCTCGCTTTTTCTCTACTGATCATATTCATGATCACCACTCCAGTGATCGAGCAATATAACCGGGTAAACCTTCCCGAACAGTCTAGCTCTGCCAAGCAGCCTCCGCCTCCGGTGGAGGATAAATATATCACGATTGATGAGTCAGGTGCTTACTTTTGGGGAAAGGTCCCTATCGGGAAAAAGGAGCTACAGGACCGACTTGACGAAATTTCATTAGGTGAGGGGACCGCTCCCACTATACACATACGTGGAGATCGCTCCTTGCCTTATCAAAAGGTGATTGATGTGGTTAATATGTTGAAAGAGAGAAACTTGACCAAGCTCAGTTTAGATACCCGGGCAAGCTGATTGTCTTCCTTTATGGGATTTGCCTAAGCAGCTTGGTCAGGACTTTTCCAGGGCCACACTCAAGAAATTCACTCGCTCCATCCATACGCATCTGCGTAATTAATTCAGTCCATCTAACCGAGCTATGTATTTGACGCACCAGTAAGGGAGCGATGGCATCACCATTGGAATAAGGGGCAGCCTCCACATTTGAGTAGACGGGGAATTGGGGGGATGAAAAACGAATTTCTTCCAAAAACTTCCCAAACTCTCGTGCTGGTTCTTCCATCATTCGCGAATGAAATGCACCGCTAACCTTTAAGGGAACCACCATCCGAGCACCAGCATCTTTAAGTGGAATAAGTGTGGTTTTGATTTGGGCAGCAGGTCCGGATATTACGACCTGACCGGGGGAATTGAAATTAGCAAGGTCTACTTGTTCTGCACCGATTTGTTCAAGTGTGCTTTGAATCTTTTCGACTTCCATACCGATTACTGCAGCCATACCTCCTCCAGTTACTTGAGACATGATATTTCCACGCTTTGAAACCATACGCAGCCCATCCAGAAAGGATACGCAACCGGCAAGAGCTAGTGCGGCAAATTCTCCAACGGAATGACCAGCAGCTACATCGGGTATCTGCCCGTCGTCGATTTTGGCTTTGCCTTCTAAAAAGCTGACCAAGAAGAGCGCGGGCTGGGTAAATTGAGTTTGTGACAGTTGTTCTTTTGCATCTTCAAGGCAAAGATCACTTAAGGAATAACCCAATTCTTGATTGGCTTGTTCGATAAGTTCAGGGTAGCGATGGAAAACATCGGTACCCATCCCTTTGACTTGGGAACCTTGACCTGGAAATAAAAAAGCGAGACTCATAACTTGGATGGGTTAATTAGGTATTGCGTTGCGAGAAAGAAAAAAAGTCCATAAATCGAAGATACATTCCTTGATTAAAGAGCGAAAGAAATGCAAGAACATCTGATGATTGACGCAAACAATGCCATGCATGCAATGCCTGACATCGCTAGGGAATTGGCACATGATCGAAACCTGGCAAGAGATAGTTTGTTAAGAATGCTTGAACCTTTGGTGGCAGATGGAAACCGAGTGACCGTAGTCTTCGATGGACGGGAGGGTAGGGGCTCTTTACAAAAGTACCGAAACCTTGACTCCTATGATGTTGTTTACTCCTCATCCAGTGAGGGTGCAGACGGGGTAATTGAACGTATGGTTATGGTTGCCAAAAATCCGGGTAGAATTTGCGTGGTTACCAATGATAACTTAATTCGAAACTGTGCATACGCACATGGGGCATCTGCCATGCGGGTGGAGGAATTTGTTAAGCGTTTGGATCATTCAATTGATCAGGTAAGTCGTCGGGCAAACTTCAATAAATCGAGATCGCGGAGTGAGCGTGAGCCTTTTCATAATCGTATTGAATTTCCCGAAGGTGATAAGTGATCCGTAAATGACAAAAAACGGTTTAGTTGAGGAAGTCCCCGGGTATTATGGTTCGGTTAAAATTGAAGAATCAGTTGCTCAGCGTATTTGGTCGGAGCAGGATTTTTTTACGGATTCATTAGTAACCAGCTGCGGGAAAAAAGTATATGTGGATTATGCTGGTGACTGGAATCTGTCTATCGAGGGTCCTGATTTTCGTAATGCTAAATTAGTCATCGATGGGGAAAGCTTTATTGGAGATGTAGAAATTCATTTTTTCCCCGAAGGTTGGAAGTCACACAAGCATCACCTTGATTCAAATTATAACAAAGTGATTTTACATGTCTGTATCTTTTCAGGGGCTTCGGGTAAGACTTATCAAGAAAGAGCGAGTAATGGTAAGGCAGTGCCGTGCCTGGTCTTGTTACCAAGTTTGCTTCATGGAATAGAAGAGTATGCGGAGGCTCATGCACTTACCCGTT
This sequence comes from Opitutales bacterium, assembly GCA_018607205.1. Taxonomy (GTDB): domain Bacteria; phylum Verrucomicrobiota; class Verrucomicrobiia; order Opitutales; family Seribacteraceae; genus Chordibacter; species Chordibacter forsetii. The sequence goes on from JABBBW010000163.1 coordinate 9,783, forward strand.
TATCCGGGCAAGACAGTTTGGCCGATTTTGCATTGAGCAAACTAGTAGGTATCAGTTTGGGTAAATGTAAAGAAAGAGCTCGTTCCCGATGGATGGCCAAGAAGGGATTTGCTCACTCACGTTTACTTAAACAGGGGTGGGAGATGGCTTGTCATCAATGGTTTTTAGAAATCCTCGGTTACAGGAGAAATAGGACGCAAATGGCCAAGATTGCTCAACAATTTTCGATCGATCTGTGGAAGTCCGGTCAAGTTGACCTCGATCTTATTTATCGATCACAGAGAGGTTGGAAACTCCGCGGTTGCCGTCCAGCAAATCACCCCTTAACCCGAATACATCAGTATGCTGAGTTATGGAGAACATGCCCGCAATGGATTGAGGATTTATCCAAGCTTTGGGACACCTTTGCTTTTCAAACTCTAGATAAGACAGGCAGTGAAATAGAATGCCCTAAAGTTTCTCAATTGTCGGGTATTTGGATCAGGCAATTACTGGGCGAAGTTTTTGGGCGTGGAAAGGCAAATACCTTATGGATTGATGCCGCATGGCCTTTACTTTGTGCATCAAAGCAAAAAAATGGTTTTTCTCTTTGGATGTCTTGGCCAGCAGGAGATTGTCCAAAAAAATATAGAGACTGGGCAAAAAAGCTATCTTGGACAAATCCTTCAGGTAAAAAGCCCTTCACGAATGGATTGGTTCAATGCATTATACAAACTTTGACAGTTGATTCGTACGGTTCTGAAAAAAAAATCTCTGATTCTATGACTAGTTGGATTGAAGAAGACTTGATTTTTCTTAGTGGACCCACCGTCGAAGGGTTGAGGTTTGCCAAATTATTTTTGGGCGACGAAACCTTAGCTCAGGAATTAGTGGAGCGGGCACTACTCCGCTTGACAATTGTTAGGGATGGGAAGAGAAGTCGTGCTAAATTTTTTGGGGACCTGGAAAACCTTTGTTTGGAAGAAAAGAATAAGAAGAGTTCTTTGAAAGAAAAACAACT
>JABBBW010000142.1 GCA_018607205.1 Opitutales bacterium
CGGAAATTTCCGACCTTCGGGAAATTGGACTTTTAGAGTTGGACGAATGGATGGCCCGTGAACCTGCCCATTTCGCCAGTTCTTTTAGGTATCTCTTTCCCTTTGCCCGTAAGAAATTCTCCAACCTTACATAAGAGAGAGCTGGGAACCTTCGCTACCTGCTCCTGGTACCACACCGCTGGCTTCCCAACCTTTTGGAGTAAGTACTCTTCCTTGTTGGGTGCGTTTAAGGTAACCCTCTTGAATGAGGAAGGGTTCATGAACCTCTTCCAATGTATGCTCCTCTTCATTGACCGCAACAGCTACGGTGCCCAGGCCTACGGGGCCCCCCTTATAGTTTTCCGCCATAGTGGAGAGGATACGTTTGTCCATTTCATCGAGTCCACGATCATCGATCTCCAAGAGCTCCAGAGCTTTGGAAGCAAATTCTCGGTTTATGGTTCCATCCGATCGTTGTTCGGCATAGTCACGTGCAAAATGAATTAAATTATTAGCTATCCGGGGAGTACCCCGAGCCCGTGCGGCAATTTCTTCCGCACCCTGTTGATCGATAGTACAGTCCAAGAGTTTACAACTCCGTAGCACAATTTTGGTAAGGTCTTCCCGCCCATAGTAATCCAGACGGGTTTGCAGAGTAAAGCGGCTGCGCATGGGAGCGGAGAGCAGACCAACCCTAGTAGTCGCACCAACCAGGGTAAAGCGTGGGATTTCCAGACGAACACTTCGTGCGTTGGGTCCTTGATCAATCATAATATCAATCCGGAAGTCTTCCATGGCAGAGTAAAGGTATTCTTCTACGGTCTTGGGGATACGATGAATTTCATCAATAAAAAGAATGTCTCCTCCTTGCAGATTAGTCAGTAATCCGGCCAAATCTCCAGGTTTGTCAATCACTGGCCCGGAGGTTATCCGTACCTCCCTTTGCAATTCATGTCCGATAATATGTGCAAGGCTGGTTTTGCCTAATCCAGGAGGACCACATAACAAAACATGCTTGAGGGCTTCTTCCCGCTTGGCCGCGGCTCCGACCATCACTTGTAATCGTTCAATTGTCTTGGGTTGCCCTGTAAAATCATCAAAAGACGGAGGACGCAAGGCGGCGTCTACTTCGGTGATAGGTGACAATGAATCATCAAAAAAAGTTCGTCCTTTGGGCGGTTCTTCAGTCATTTTCTTTGCAAGTCAAACGAATCAATCAACAGGACTGCGAAAGGCAGGTGGCAACGCGGATTCTGGAAGGCGCTCAATTTTCGCCCCCAAATTCCTAAGTTTTTTATCCAATAACTCATACCCTCTGTCCAAGTGATAAATGCGATGAACCCAAGTCTCACCCTCAGCGACTAAACCGGCAAGGATTAATGCGGCACTGGCACGCAGGTCTGATGCCATAACGGGTGCCCCATTAAGAGTTTTTCCACCCCGCACGATTGCATTGGCACCCTCCAATGATACTTCTGCTCCCATCCGTAAAAGTTCAGGGATGTGCATGAAACGACTAGGGTATACACGTTCTGTTAAAATACTAAGACCCGGAATGGTACAGGCAAGGGCACATGCCTGAGCTTGTAGATCCGTGGGGAATCCAGGGTAGGGCAGGGTAATGACTTCAAAGGGTTTGAGGCCACTTGGGTCAGTTTTAACCTCGATTGTATCTGCACCGATTTCTTGTAATTGTATGCCCGATTCTTTCATCACTTTAGCGAAAGCGCCCAAGTGGCTTGGTCGAATGCCTTGTACGCAAACTTTTCCTCGTGTGATTGCACCTGCCATTATGTAAGTGGCTGCCTCGATACGATCTGGAATTACTCGGTGGGTACAGCCTTGGAGTTTTTCAACTCCCTCAATTTTTAGTAAGTGAGAACCCGCACCGGAAATCTTTGCCCCCATTTTTTCCAGCATGGTGCATAAATCTAAAATCTCTGGTTCGCATGCAGCCCCATCGAGCACGGTGGTTCCATGGGTCAATACGGAAGCCATGATTGCATTGGCAGTTCCGGTAACCGTACTTCCGTGCCTCCCCCCGATAAATATCGTAGCGGGTTTCATTGAGGATCCATCCACTTCAACCACGCCCTGATTTAGCGATACATTAGCCCCCATTTCGTTGAGGGCTCGGAGGTGTAGATCAATTGGGCGGTGGCCAATTACGCAACCACCGGGCATCGGAATCTTTGCTCTTTTCAAACGGGCTACAAGAGGTCCAAGCAAGCAAATAGATGCCCGCATTTTACGCACTAATTCATAGGGGGCATCGGGATGTATGTTCGCCGGATGGATTTTCCAAGTGTTTTGTCCGAGTCGTTCGATATCAGCTCCAAGATGGGAGAGGATTTCACCCATGAATCGAACATCGCTGAGGTCAGGAACATTTTCCAGGATTGTTTCCTCGCCACTTAAAAGAGCTGCGGCAAATTGGGGGAGGGCGGCGTTTTTAGAGCCGCTAACTTGAACTTTTCCTTCGAGGCGTTGACCTCCCTGAATTCTTAAGATCTCCATACCTTAGAGGGACCGGAAGAAGAAAAGTTATTCTGAGTAATTGGCGAGATCCACTTGGTGTCTTTGAATTACGAACCAAATATTTTACCGAGAAACCCTTTGAGTCCAGTGGCTTTTACCGGAGTTTTGGCAGGTGCCTTGGAATGTGATTTCCTTGGTCCACCTGACTTATTTTTGGAATGCTTGGAATTCTCAGGTCTCGGTTTGGATGAATGCTCGTTATTTCTCGGGCCTCCCGATTTTCTTCTCGGTTTATGGTTTTTACGATTGTGAGGCGTGTTAGATTCACTGTTTTCTGGAGATTTATTGTCCTGATGTAGACGGTTTTCTCCACGGTCTTTTCTTTGGCGTGGCTGACGATTACCCTCCCGAGGCTTGCGGCCACCGCGTCTATCATCACTGCGATTTCCACGATCTTCATTTCTCGAATGGGGACGCCCAGCGTTTTCACTAGGTTTGAAATTGCTTAGGTCATCGGTCAGAGATACCGGGTTGGCTGCATCAATTTCTCCCATGGGGGCAGCTGGAGTTGAAGAACGATCGTTCTCCAATGGTTTTTCATTGGGTCTGTGCCAACGTGAACGAATTCTAGATTTCATATATTATGTTGTAATGACTGATTAATTTCGACTTAGCAAAAAATCGAGCCTGTCTATCGGGCTTTGTTGCTCTTTTTAGAAGGTACAACACGCCGGGCAGGGCAGATTTAAGAATCTATATCCTAGCTGGGATGCCTACAAGGTAAAAGAATTTACAAAACTTTGCGAAACCACTTGCAACCTGCTTAAGGAAAGTACTTAAAATGCGTTGATGGATAAATTGGAAAACATTTTCGAACTCCAGGAGGTTCTTAACCGAAGGATTGGGGTAAATATGGATGAGTTGAACGATGAGGACCGCACGAAGTGGATTCTCAATTATGTCCGGGCGATGCAACAGGAATTAGCAGAGCTTACTGATTCCGTGCCTTGGAAGTGGTGGGCAAAATATCAAGAGTTTGACAAGCAGAATGCAAAAGTCGAAATCGTGGATTTATTTCACTTTCTCATCTCACTTGCCCAGGTCATGGGGATGTCTGCGGATGATGTTCACGAAGCTTACCTCAAGAAAAATGAAGTAAATCATAAGAGGCAAGAAAGCGGTTACTCGTCAAAAGACGAAGACGACTCGAGACACATCTAAAAAGGACTCGGGTATAGCCACTTAGTGGCTATTAGGTTTTTGGAAACTTAGAGTGCCGAGACAAGAGCGGCACAACGAGCTTTCTTACGAGCTACTTTGTTAGCATGCACCAAATTGCTCTTGCTTGCTTTGTCCAAGGCGGAGATCAAAGATTTGGCGGCAAGTGATGCGGCTTCTTTGTCCTTTGATTCTACAGATGCCTGAAAAGCTTTGTCTAAAGTCTTGAGCTTACTCGAAATCGAGCGATTTCTCAGGTAGTTAGTCCTGTTTTTACGAATGTTCTTTAATGCTGACTGGGTATTGGCCATAGCGAATTAAAAAATTCTAATTTTCTCTATTCGTCAACTTGAAACATTAACATAAAAAGGATTCCGAGAAGCTGTAAGCCGGATTCTGTAACCCTATGCAAAAATGAATTTTCGCAAGGATTGCCATTCATTTATCTATTTGACCAAAGATCAAATCCCCGCGCGAGCGAGGTGCGACGTACCCGAAACCATAGACGGGTAGCCCGGTTTCCTATTTCGTCTTGCATCGGATTGGGTTTACCATGCCCGTCCGATTGCTCGAACGGCGGTGGGCTCTTACCCCACCTTTTCACCCTTACCTCCCTAGAGAGGCGGTTTGTTTTCTGTGGCACTCTCCGTGAACTTGCATTGAAACAAGCCCCCCCCGCTTTCACGAGGAATCCTACCCTGTGATGTCCGGACTTTCCTCTCCTTTGCCCAAAGGCATGGGAGCGAATGACCGCTTCTCGGAAAATTTTAGAACTTTTATCCTTTAAAAAGGTTGGAGCCCTTTCCTCCAGTGGATATTTGCTTTGAACGATCATCTTTCTATGTAAACGATACGGCCGCATTGATCACACTGAGTAATCTTTTTTTCCACAAGTGCGGAGGAAACCACATCGTTAGATACCCTCAAGTGACAGCCCGAACATTTTTGATCGGATATCGGAGCCATGTAGGGAGGTCTAGATACAATCGTGGTCACGCGATCGTAGGAAGAGAGAAAACTCGGTTCTACCTCCTGTCGGGTTTGTTCAATTTCTTTTTCAAGATCTAAAAGTTCAGTTTTTTTCTCCTCCCCTTGTTCAGCACGCTCATCCCTTTGCTTCTCCATTTCTGCTACTCGCTCGGTAATTTTACCTTGTGCCAATTCAGCAGTTTCGCGTGCTCCATCAATTTTCAGGAGTATTTCAATTTGTTCGTTTTCACGGTCTTCAATTTTGGCTAACAAATTTGAAATTTCATTTTCTAAAGCCTGATATTCTTCATTCTTTTTAACTTCCAATTGCTTATTTCTTTGCCTGTTAATGGATTCGTTCATGGAGAGAATTTCTTTTTCCAATGAATTATTTTCAGATTCCAGGCCTTTCCATTCTGCGAGTGCAAGTTCTACAGATTCTTTTTCCACAGCTATCTTTTTTTCCATTCTGGCAAGTTCTTCAGGAAGCTCTTTAACATCTTGCCGAAGTTTTTGGAAGCGTCTGTCTCGGCTATGGAGGAGGAGAAGTTTTTGAAAATCTGCGTCTTGAAACAACATGATGTTAAAGTAAGAGTGGGGTAAATATGTGTAAGGCAACTCCCTACATGACTTTCCTTTTGGCAAAATACAAGGATTTAGGCGCAAAGCTTTACTTCACTGCCATTCAGTGGCAGAATGAAATTCTACAATTTTATGACATCTCAAGATTCATCTGTCCAACTTGTTGACCAAGCAGTCCTGCTCTTTACCCTAGGAGAAGAGAAGGAGGCTGAGTCTCTCCTTGTCGAATATTTGTCCAGACACGAGAACGATTTGTCTGCTTGGCGAGCTCTTTCAGAAATTCGTTTATCTACAAAGGATTTTTCTGCTGCCGAACATGCTTGCCGTAAGGCATTATCCATTAACCCTGACGATCTTACTTCTAATGTCAGTCTTGCTAGGATATTGGTGTCTCAGGGGGATAAGGAGGGTGCCGAAGAAGCCTCTTCAAAGGCAAGAGTACTGGGGTGGAAGGATGAACTTGCTCAGGACGAGCACAACGGATAATCTTTATTTAAAAAATTAGCCCAATGCCTGCGACCAATAAACAAAGTTTAGATTTTGAAAGACCCCTTCTCGATTTAGAGAAACAATTGGATGTTCTCATGCAGTCCTCCACTAATTCGGATATGGACTTCACCGATGAGATTAAAGCGATCGAAAAAAAGATCGAACAAACCAAGCGACAAGTCTACTCAGACTTGAGCCCTTGGCAAAAAGTCCAGCTCTCTAGGCATCCCAACCGGCCGTATTCGCCCGATCTTATCAAGCGTATCTTTTCTGGATTTGAAGAACTTCACGGGGATCGGTTATTTAAAGATGATAATGCATTGATTGGGGGCCCTGCATCTCTAGACGGTCAAAGAGTCATGGTAATCGCTCAACAAAAGGGTAGAAATACCGAAGAGAATTTAAAGAGGAATTTTGGCTGTCCAAATCCTGAGGGATACCGAAAGGCTTTACGACTTATGAAAATGGCCGACCGTTTTGGTCTACCCATTATTTCTTTAATTGATACTCCGGGCGCTTATCCGGGAATTGGGGCAGAGGAAAGGCATGTTGCTGAAGCGATTGCTGTAAACCTTCGCGAAATGTCAAATTTTGAAGTACCCATTATTGCCTTGGTTATTGGCGAGGGTGGTTCTGGAGGTGCACTTGGAGTGGCAGTTGCAGATCGTGTATTGATTCTCGAAAATGCATATTACTCGGTAATCTCGCCCGAAGGCTGTGCCGCTATTTTATGGAAAGATAGGGCTTTTGCCGCAAATGCCGCGGAGGCACTAAAGCTTGATGCCAACGAACTGTTAAACCTAGGTATAGTCGATAAGATTCTCCCAGAACCTGCTGGGGGAGCTCATCGTGATTGGGATGTTACTGCCCAAACAATTAAGGTTGCATTACTTGGTGAATTACAGGAATTGAGCAAAGTACAATCAGGTGAATTTGCGCAATTAAGGTATGAGAAGTTTAGGAAGATGGGAAAATTTACCGCTTAGCGATAACCCAATTAGGATTATTTCTTAGTAACGATTGCTAAGATCTGGAGCTGGAGGCCCGCTCAATCCCAACCGTTCGTTTCGATCGATCACATCGATCATACTATCTTTGAGTCTTTCGCGCATGCGCATCGAAGATTCTAACTCCCTTTCCATGATGACCATATTTTCTTTAAGTGAGATAATCGCATTGTTTAGATCGGTCTCACGGTCGGTCATTCTAACTATGTCTTGTTCGAGGCGAATATTTTCCTTCTCCAATAAATTCATCCGGTTTATTAAGACCTGTTCGCGAGCAAGAACTTCAGAGTATTCTGATTCTAGCTCCCTCGTTTCAGCCATTAAATCTTGATACTCCGTACTTCCCGCGTTCTCAAGATTGTTAATTTTGACTTCGAGCTCTCTAATATTTGCTTCCAAAATTCCAGCTTCTTGGCTGAGTAATCTTTCACTGGCCACCGCACGGTTGAGTTGAATTTCGAGGTTTCTTGATTTGTCTTTAAAGAATCCACGTTCGTCGTGAAGAGACCCGCTTTGAGACATCAGGTCTTGGTTTTCCTGGTCTAAGTCTTTGAGTTTGGTAATCAAGTTTCTTTCGTTTGATTCAATGTTTTCGATCTCTTCTCTCATTAAATCAACCGCACGTAACATGTCCGAATTTTCCGATTCCAGTGCGGATGTTTTGGCAAGTAACATTTCGTTCGAGTCTCGTAATCCTACCATTTCGTTAGAAATTCGAGATTCTTGCATTGCTAAATTGTTTAGTTCGGCCCGCAAAATACTAAGTTCTTCTTTTTGAGACATATCGGTATCGAGAAGAGAATCGTTGCGAGTGGAAGTTCTTTCCAACTTGGTACGGAGGTCATTATTGGTCATTTGAATGAGCCTGGCATTTTCTCCCTGCCTCTGTGCTTCTATTGTAAGATCGGTATTAATTTGTTGGAGATTGGAAAGTTGGGCTCGTAATGCGTCTGTTTCGATTTGGTATCTAGAAACTTTATCTGATAAATCTTCTTTATCTCCCAAAACAAGGGATGAACGATCCTGCTCTAATGCTAAGATTCCATTTAAACGAGCAATCTCATTTCTAGCATTCATTAATTCTTCACTCAGGACAATTTCTTCGTTCTCCAACATTTTCGCCTCATTTTGAGCTTCTCTCATCAGGGCTTTCATTTCGGACAGTCGAGAGTCGGTGGTTTCTTGATCGATTCCAAGTGAGGCAAGTTTTTGATTAAGCTTGGCGTTTTCTTTTTCTGCCCGATCGAGTTGGGCTTCCAACTTGTTTTTAACGGCCTTGGCCGCACTCATATCAGTTCGTAAATCTTTTGCTTTTCGATCAAGCGTGGAATTGGCAAGTTCCAGGTTTCTTATTTTGGAATAAGCACTTTCATCTGAATTATCCCGATTGTCCAAAGACTGTTCTAGCTTTCGGTTGTCTAGGGCCAATTCCTGATTGCGTAATTCTAATTCCTTTTCATCTGCTTTGAGTTGTTGAAGTTGTCTGCGTAAACGGGCGTTGGTTTCGTCCAGGTATTGATTGCTGTTTACACTGCGTAGACCTTCTTGCTTAAGCTTTAGAAGCTGAGTTTCTAGGGCCGCAATTTGTCCAAGTGCTTCGTTTAAATCATCCTGCAACTTGGCCGATTGAGGAGAGGGTGGGGCTACCTGAGGTGCGTTTAACTGTTGCAAGACCACGGACCTTGTCTTTTCCACCAGTGCATTGTGCTTAGCGGCTAAGTCGTTGTATTGCTTGATTAAAAATTCCGGATCGCGCAGTTGGGCATCGGTTTGCCCATGAGCAATACTTCCGACTAAAAAAACAGTTAGTGTTGATAAAATTGATCTATTGTAAATCTTGCGCGACATATAAGAAGAAATTTAAAATTGTCTAATTGGAATAGCAATTTTGTTCACATGGCAAGCGATACTTAAGTAACACCAAAATCATGGTAGTTATTAAATTTGTATATTCGATTGGACTGCCGCCTTGGTAAGACGGTCTAACACTGCACGGTTTAAGCCCTTTGGACTGTGAGAAAAGACTAAGTGCAATCTTCTTCTCTTCTTTTTGTCTGCTTGGATTAAGACGCTGTATAAATTGCGTGCAATTTCCCCCTCGCTACCAGAAATTGAAAGAGCCAAGCAAGAGAAGTCTTTTTGCTCGATTACATTTCTTTCCTCGGCAGTGCAGACAATGATTAAATCTTTACGAGATAATTGTGCTGATTCCAATAATTCCTTCGTGTCTGCATGCAAAAATAAAGGGGTTTTAGGTGCATAATGGCAATCGCTCATACCTGGAGATTGATCACCGGCAGTTTGACCTGCCTTGTTCATCCTCTGGATCACATGGGGACCTAGAAGAACTTCTTCACCCAAGGCCAGTTGCAGATCATTACGGGTGATCATGCCTGGTCTTAAGATAGTTGGTTTATCATAAGTAAGGTCCAGAACCGTTGATTCCAATCCTACTATGCAAGCACCCCCATCCACTGTAGGTGGTGCCATGTCGCCAAACAATTCAGCAATATGACCAGCAGTGGTTGGGCTAGTTCGGTTCGATGGATTGGCACTCGGTGCGGCAAGCGGTTGTTTTAACCGATGTAAAATTTCTCGAAATATCGGATGATTTGGTGCACGAAGGGCAACCGTTTGGTTGCCGGCAGTAACCTCCAAGGGAATCAAATCTTTCTTTGGTAAAACAATAGTTATCGGTCCGGGCCAAAAGATTTTGCATACCCGTTTTGACAGATCGTTAAACTCGGCAAGATTTTCCGCTTCGCTAAAATCAGTAACATGAACTATTAGTGGGTTTGTTGAAGGCCTTCCCTTGAGTTCGAAAATTTTTCGGACCGTATTTGCTTGCAAAGCAAGTCCGGCAAGTCCGTAAACCGTTTCTGTTGGCAGAGCAACTAATTCACCCTGATTTAATCGGGCAATCGCATCATCTAAGGAGATGAGCACCCGTCACCGCAAGGCTTTTGGGCCTTATTTGAGGATTAGCATGTGCCTCGCCTTTTTAATTAAGCGGGACACTTTTCGCTGTTGCATAGGAGTAAGTCCTGTGTACTTGCGGGAAATGATTTTTCCCGTGTCGGTAGTGTACTTGGCCAAGGCATCACGATCCATAAAGGAATAATGCTCGGGGTTTTTGCTTTTGGATGGGGCTACTGAAGTTTCGCTCATATGGATATTACAATGAACAACAAAGAAAAATGTTCAATGCCAAAGTTCAATTGATCTTATTCGGTTTTGATTGACGAAGGGGATCTAGTTTGATTGATTATTTCCTTGTTATGAAAGTTGTATCATCCATCAAGACCCTCAAAAACCGTCACCCCGACTGCAAGGTAGTACGCCGTAAAGGCCGCCTCTATGTCATTAACAAAACCAACCCGCGTTTTAAAGCACGCCAAGGTTGATTTTTTATAAACCTACTTTCTTATACAGATGAAAAAAGACATTCATCCTAAACTTAATTCAGTTACCTTTGTGGATGTATCCACTGGTAAGAAGTTTAACACCTTTTCTACTGCTAGTTCCAAGAAAACTGAGAATGTGGCCGGCATCGACCGCCATGTATTAGTTCGCGATATCACCATGGATTCTCACCCAGCATTCACTGGTGAAAAACGTTTTGTGGATACCGCTGGTCGAGTAGAGAAATTCCAGTCCAAGTTCTCCCGCAAACGCCACGGTTAATTTCTGCTTGTAGGATCCAATCTTTTGGGTCTTTGAAGAATTAGCAGTTTTAGATATAGGCTTTTCGTCATTTATTTTACGAATGATCATGCTTGTTTGTATATTTAAAATCCTTATTTTAGGTCATGCTTGTGCTGAGGAATCCTTCCGCACATGGACAAGTGCCAACGGGCGAATACT
>JABBBW010000107.1 GCA_018607205.1 Opitutales bacterium
AGTCTACCTTGGTCTATTTCTTATTTTATTTGGTTATTTATTTTTTAGGCAAATTTGGGAACGGGATGCTTACTTGGAAAAAGAGCGTATTCAGGGTCAAAGAAGAATTTTAAAACCGGGAGCTAGAGGAGATGTTGTAGACCGAGAAAATAATCTCTTAATTGGCAATCGTGCACATTATTCAGCTACCCTTCATCTAGAGCTTCTTAATAGAAAAATTTGGGAAGAAAAAGTTAAGCTTCGAAGATTATCTTATTCGATGCGAGAGGAACTCTCTAAAATTCCTCATTTGGATTTAGTCGATTTACTTAACTTTAGCTTTACTAATGATCATGTAAGCAAACGAGCAATTACTCTTAGCGGGAAGGTTATTTCACCCGATAAAAAAGTCGTCGCTTGGATAAACAAAAAGCAATTAAGTGTAAAACAATCAGGGAATTCATGGCTTTGCAGAGTCGAAAAGTCTTTGGCCAAAGAATTCCAGTCTTTTCGAGTTGTTAATTCGGAAAACCACCTAGTTACCGATATTGGTGGTTTGTTTTCTTTGGATTATGATCTGGATTCCCAAGGACTGCCCCTAGCAAAGGTTAATAGTGCAAAGGTTGACCAATCGTGGCTTGGAAATGTTCTCAATGGGACCGAGGATGGGGCTCTTGATTTTTCGGTAAACGGATTTTCACATTCCTGGGAAGCAAGATATACTGTGGTACAAAATTACCTAAGTGAAGTAAATCGCTTAACTGGTCGAAATAGCGAGTTAAGTATGAACGATATTCAAAAACATTGGCGTAGAAAACTCGTTCTTCCTCTGGAAATCTGTGGTGATTTAACGAACGAAGAATATGCAGTTCTAGTAGAGAAACTTCCCCCAGAATCGCCTATTCAGGTTCAAGCAAAAGCGGTTCGGTATTATCCGGAAAGTTACCTTGCTTCTCATGTTTTGGGATATGTGGGCAGTGGCTATGAAGCAAACTTAGATTCACTTGCCGGTGCTGACCTCGCTACTTTTGAACTCCAAGGAAGAACAGGTAAAGCAGGAGTTGAAAAAGCCTTTGACAATCAGTTGCGCGGCAAAGACGGTGCGGACATTTGGATCGTCAACCCAATGGGTTCGCGTTTTGAAAGAGTGCAAAGGCAAGCGTCCGAAAAAGGAAAGTCTGTCCACCTTACCCTTGATCTCGATCTTCAAAAAGTTGCCGAACAATCAATCGATCGAATGGTTACGAAAGTGGCCAGTCAAAGAATTTTACCAGATCGGGATTGGGCTCGGACTTTGGAGCGCAGAACGAGCCGTGCCCTACTTGGTACGAATGAGACAGAAGTTCGTGCTGAGTTACTACTCTCCGCCTTCAAAGATGCCCCTTTCCCCTTAACAGGAAAACAAGCATCAACCGTGGCCGGTTTCAAAGGGACAGAAGAGGATGCTCAAAGACTCCTTAGGCGTCTTTATTCGCAAGGTGTTTTACGAAGGGGTGCAAATAACCCAGGAGCTTTTTCCCTATCCCCCCCCCTTCCACCCCCCGGTGCTGCTGTTCTTCTAGATTTAGAAACCTTTGAAATTCTTGCTCTTGCCAGTAAACCAAATTACGATCTTAGCAGTTTAACTCCTTATATTTCACAGGCTGCTTATGATGAAATTCAGAGGAATGAGGCTTGGTTACCTCGGGCTTGGCATCCCGGCTATGCTCCGGCATCTCCATTTAAATTAGTAACCGCACTTGCGGGACTAGGAGCCAACACGCTGGACCCGAGCGAAGAATTAAAGTGCGAGGGGATTTACCGGGGTATGAAATGCCATGTACACCCGGGGCAGCATGGAGAATTGAATCTTCGTCAAGCAATTGCTCAGAGCTGCAATGTTTACTTTTTTAGATGTGCAGAAAGGATGGGACATGAGCATTTAATTTCTGAAGCAAGAAGAGTGGGAATGGACCAAAGACCTTTGTTGGATCTCCCATCACTAAGAGACTCACCTATCGTCCCGGATCCGACTTGGAAAAAGAATCGAGTTGGAGTTAATTGGACAATGGAAGATACCTTTAACATATCAATTGGCCAAGGCGGTCTCAGACAAAGTCCACTACAAATGGCTTGTTTTATGGCAAAATTGGCAGCGAACCTTAAGTCTTTCGACCCTAAAATCACGATCAATCCAAAGCCTGAATCAATTCCTTTGGAACCGCTCACAGATGATGCAAGCCGGCAAGCCATCGTTGACGGTATGATCTTGGCTACTAAGGAAGGAACGGCGAGAAGGTGTCAAATTGATGGAGTCTTGGTTGCGGGCAAGACAGGTACAGGGCAATGGCGTAACCACAATATGAAATTAAACCTTGCATGGTTTATCGGTTTTGCTCCGGCAGATTCTCCCAAGGTTGCGGTATCTGTATTAATCGAAGGCGTTATTCCTCAAGACCAAGTACAGGGAGGATTAACCGCTACGCCAATCGCCCGAGACTTACTTGCGGCCTACTTTGCAAAATATCCGAATTCCTTATCATCAATAAAACATAATACCCCCCAAGCCCCATAAACTATGGTTGCTACTCCATCTACTATGCTTCCATTGGGAACAAAAGCTCCCTCCTTTTCCTTACCCAATGTTTGCACCAATCAATCTATTGATCTTCAGACTGTCGATATTCACAAAGGATGCTTAATTGCATTCGTCTGTAATCACTGCCCTTATGTCATCCACCTCTTAGACCCACTCGTAAGAATGAGTAATGAATGGGTCAAAAAAGGAATCAAAGTTTTTTTGATTTCTTCGAATGATGCGGATAAATATCCGGATGATTCTCCAGTTAAAATGAGAGAATTGGCTCAAAAGAAACAATTTCAATTCCCATACCTATATGATGAAGATCAGTCTGTTGCCCTGGCTTACAAAGCTGCATGCACTCCAGATTTCTTCCTTTTTGATTCCAAGCTTTCTTTATTTTATCGTGGACAGTTTGATGATTCTCGCCCCAGTAATCAAAATGAAGCGACAGGGACTGAATTATCTTCGGCCGTCGATAGTCTTTTGCTAAATCAGCCTGCTCCGAAAATCCAAAAGCCTAGCCTAGGATGTAATTTGAAATGGAAGAGTGGAAACGAACCTGAATATTTTAAACCCAAAAGATAGTTTTAATTCTTAAATAAAGTAAACACCTTGATGGAGGGTGTCCTATTTGGTTGTCATCACATATACACCGTCCCAAGCATCGCCTGGTGGGTTTTCTCTCATCACCTTACAGCGATCTATCAAGATCATCGATGGATTGTCTTTCACCCCTGGGGTTACTCCAGGTTTATTTGGTTCCATCCCCTTCGCTTTTTCAAAAAGGCCCAGGGCTCCATCCCAATCTTGCAACAAGTACTTATCTATTCCCTGCTGAAAACAATCCAGACAATCTTGCGTTTCCTGAGTTAACTCAGATAAAAAACCTGTTGGCTCATACATAGCTACAGGTTGTGATCTTCCCTTGACCACAATTCTATCCAAATACCTAAAGGCAATATCATCTTTCGTTTTTTCAGACGCCAACTTGGTTTCCTCAGTAACCATAATGTATGCCCCGTAGGCCTTAGCTCCACTCTCGCACCGAGCTGCCAAATTTACCATGTCGCCCATCATCGTATAATTGAAACGATCCAACGCTCCCATATTTCCGACTGTAGCGGTTCCGGTGTTACAACCAATACGGGTTTGCATTTGAGTAACAAGCCCATGACACTTCCCCCACTTTTCAACCTCGGGCACCCACTTTTCTCGAAGAGCAATTTGCCTTTGCTGCATAAGTATGGAGGTCCTTACAGCTTGATACGCATGATCCTCCATAGGGATAGGTGCACCATACATGGCCACAATTGCATCTCCTATGTATTTGTCTAGAGTGCCTCTTTCTTCCTGCAAAATATTAGTCATCTCGGTCAAATACTCGTTCATTAAATCAACCAGACCAGTTGGAGTAAGAAGTTCTGAGAAACTAGAAAACGCTTGAACATCACTAAAGAAAGCGGTGATTTTGGTTTCTTCACCACCCAAGGACGGTTCTTTGCCCGAAGCAACCATCTCTTCAACCAAATCAGAAGAAACATAACTTCCAAACATTCCCTTCAATCTACCTTTCGCTTTTTGCTCGATCACAACCATGGCGGCCAGCCCAATAAACGAAGTACTTAAACCGGCACATGCGGGGACTGTAATCGGCCAGATTACATGAGTCTGGGAAAAAGTTTCAAATCCCAAAAAGACATAAGCAATCAAGAGCACAATTCCTGTAGCTTGTACTATACTAGCACGCTTCCCTTGATATACAGCAAGGAAAGCCATAACTAAGCATACAGAAAATGTGGCTAAATGATCTGCTCTAATCGACAAACGGTGTAAGTATTCTTGATTGGTTAAAGTTTTAATCAAGTTACCATGAACACTAACCTTAGGGACTGAAGACTGATCAAAGGGAGTAGGTGCCAAATCTTGAAAAGTAGCTTCCTCAGGACCAATCAAAACAATTGAATCACTAAAAGATTTGAAGAATGATTCAATTCGAGACATTTCTTCTTTTTGTTCAAGAAGAGTTTTTCTATTATTAGATATAAGTTCCTTAACAACCTTGATGAAATTCTTATATTCTGTGTTTTGAGGATCGTTAGAAAGTGCATCTTGAGCTTGTTTTATCTTTTGCAGACCTTTTTCTATAGCATTTTCCAATTCATTTATTTTGGCCGAGACTTCGTCGTGAAATCTTCCATAATTTAAAATATCAACCATTCCACACATAGGATTGTATTCTGACTGTATACTTGCTGGAATAAAGTAGTAAGCAATGCCATCCAACACCCGAACTAACTCATTATGTCCAGGTAACGATTGAAGTTCATTAGCAGAATTAACGAGTAATTCCCGGGCTATATCAATGAGTTCACTCTCCAATCCTAGATCGGTCATTGCTCGAATTAAACCTTCATTGCCTATCAATACATCCAAATTCTCGACACGATCTAAAGTAAGTCGGAAAATCTTGGGAATTACGGACAAATATGCTTCGATATCTCCATCACTATAATCTTTTTTAGCTTCCCTTATTAGCTCATCTACGACCGAAAGTTGAGACCAAGACGAGAACCAATTTACTTCGAGCCATTGCCCATCGGTTAAAGGTGCCTCAAGTAAAACTTCCCCAGAAAGGCTATGTAAAACCATGTTCTCTCGGTCTTGGGAAATCTTAACCTGTTCAGTACCAATCCCATAATAAGCCAATAATGTCTCCAAACCTAAGGTGAAGAATTTCTCATTTCTAAACAAGGGCATTTCATTAGGCAAAGAGTCGACTAAGACACCAGCAGAGAAATCTCCCTCAGCTCTTTTATAGACCAATCGCAAGGTGTGATTTGTTTCGACTAATTCTGTTTCAACCAAACCTTTGAGCCTAGAAAGAGCCATCTGTATATTCTCGACCGTTTTTTCAGTTTGAGTAAGTTGTTCTCTTGCATCATTACGCTGAACTTCCTTGTCTTCTAACTTCGGAAGGATATCTAGTAATTCCTTATTTTCATGGGCTTGCTTTCCTGAAAGGAGTTCCAAAACGTTCAATATCTCTTGGTCCGCAACTGGTTTACCAAGTGCCTCAATTTGTTTTAACAAAGAGACTCGCTTTAACAAATGACCTTCAATTTGAGGCTTTATGATAGCAGATAAACTGGGGTTCGACTCTAAAGTTTCCTCAAAATTACCAATCACTGTGTTTATTTCAGCCAATTCGGTCTGAACTTCGTCGAGAGAATAAACATTTTCACGCCCACCTGTTTCCACTGCTGAAAGAACTTGCCAGTAAATAAACCCTCGCTTGGAAATCCTCTCATCGATTTGAGGGGTTAACGTAGCGACAAGAGTAGGAACCGCCTTCAATGTTCCTTTGAGTGTAGTGATTTCTTCACCCAAACTCTCAAGGTTGTCTTTCATTTTTTGGAATCGATCAATTCTGCGCTCAATTCCTAATTTCTTTTGATTAATTGTAAACAACTCTGCTTCAGACTCTTCAAGTGCCTTATTGTAGATAGCCCTTGAATCTAAATACTTGGATAACTCACTCTCTAAACGATCTATTGAGCTTTTATTTTCTCTAGGTGATTCTAATTCTAGAACATTCTGCTTTCCACCCAACAAGTTGTATGCGTGAGCCTTACCACCACCAGGGAACCATAAAGGAGCCCACCTTGGAATTTCATCTACTGCACGAAATGGTGGTACTGAAAAGGATCCTAACCTACCAATGTACTTTCCGTTTTTATAGTTTTGGAGGGGATAAGTTGGTGATTCAGGGTAAGAAAAGTCACTACCACTTTCAGAATATCCCTCGGAAAAAAGAGGTGCAAATGCACTGGCATTGACTGGTTTAACAAAGGGTGTTTGTACCCCCGAATATAAACATCCCAAAACTACTTGATTTGGAAATTTATCCACCAATTGACCCATAGCTATGTCACTACGATATGAATTTTTACGCGGAACCATTTTCGACATACTTTTGGGAGTGAAACCAAAGTCGAAGCCTATTGAACGAGCCTGCCCTTTTTCCAAAAGAGTGATGGCAGTGTCGCGAAAAAAAGCACGATCCCAAGGACGCTCCCCTACTCCATCCATTGCCAATGTAGCAGAATCAAAGTTTACATAAACTAACTTAGGTATTCTAGGAACCGTTTGATTGTTCTCTACGATAATTAAGTCATGTGAATTTTCCGCCAAATCTTGTGAAATCTCGCCACGGTATTGTTTTCTCAAATCGACCGATTTGATTTTTAAGTAATCGAGAGTTCCGAAATGATTCAGAGTAACCCAAATAAATGGAATAAAAAGAAGGGCGAAAAAGGTAAGTTTGGATTCTTTGCTTAAATTAAACATGATTAGGACATATATATAACTAGCCGATAAGTTTGCTTAACCCTACCTTCTTAAAGACCCAAGTTTTAGCCAAGCCGAAAAAAAACGGATTACTTGATTGCATTCTTTTCCCTTGGACAAAAGTAACGATTAGATACGCTATGTACTTTGTAAATTATGACTTCTTCACTATCATCACCCACTCCACCAGCTCCTGAAGAGCAAGAAAAAATCAAAAACGAGGCGTCTTGGGTTTCATTACTCAAGCAAGAAATTGGACAAGTTATCGTAGGGCAAAAATACCTCATCGATCGCTTGGTGATTGGATTGCTGGCTAATGGTCATGTCTTACTTGAAGGCGTACCCGGCTTAGCCAAGACCTTAGCCGTTAAAACCCTGTCCGATTGCATACAGGGAGATTTTAAACGAATACAGTTCACACCTGATCTTTTACCGGCCGATGTCGTGGGTACCTTGATCTACAGCCCGAACCAAGGCGAGTTTACCACTAAGAAAGGTCCTATCTTTACTAACCTTCTCCTTGCAGACGAAATAAATAGGGCACCCGCTAAAGTTCAAAGTGCCTTACTTGAGGGGATGCAGGAAAGACAAGTTACTATTGGTGACGAGACTTTTCCCCTCCCCTCACCTTTTCTGGTATTAGCAACCGAAAATCCCATTGACCAAGAAGGTACTTACCCTCTGCCAGAAGCTCAGATGGATCGCTTTATGCTAAAACTCGTGGTCGACTATCCAGATCGTTCTGAGGAATTGAAAATCCTTGATGCAAATGCTAATGTATCGGTACAACGAAAAGTCAACCCAGTGGTTGATGCAGAGACTATTTTTCGGTCCCGGAAATTGGTAGATCAAATCTATTTGGATGAAAAATTAAAGGGCTACTTGGTTGACTTGGTCCTCGCTACCCGGAAACCATCCGAGCATGGACTTAGCGAGATTGAACCTTTTATCCGCTTTGGGGCATCTCCTCGGGCAACTATCAGCCTAGCATTGGCCGCAAAAGCAATTGCATTCACACAGGGAAGAAGTTTTGTCACCCCGCAAGACCTTAAGGACATTGCTCCTGATGTTTTGCGTCACCGAGTCATTGTAAGTTACGAAGCTGAGGCAGAGAATGTAACCAGCGACGAAATTATCCAAAAAATTCTCGATACCGTAGCGGTACCCTAATTTGGCGATCTTTCACGCCTCTGCAATATGGTCTGATAGTAAGGCACTGAATCTATGAACGAAAGTGACCCAAAATTCACGCGGGAAATTTTACGGAAAGTTAGGCAAATCGAAATCCGATCCAATCGATTGGTCTCAGAGGTTTTTGCCGGTTCTTACCACAGTGCATTTAAAGGTCAAGGGATTGACTTTGAAGAAGTAAGAGAATACCAGCCTGGAGACGAAGTACGCTCGATCGATTGGAATGTTACCGCTAAAACTGGACTACCTTTTGTTAAGCAATACCGAGAAGAAAGGGAACTTACTATTTTACTTGTTGTAGATATTTCTCCAAGCACATCCTACGGATCGGTTTACCATAGCAAACGAGAAAAATTAGCTGAACTAGCTGCGTTACTTGCTTTCTCTGCAAATCGAAACGGAGATAAAGTCGGCCTTCTTTTAGTTTCGGATCAGATTGAATTGTTTTTGCCTCCTACCAAAGGTCAAAAACATGTTTTGCGAATCCTCAGGGAAGTCTTATTCCGACCCGCCGAAGGAAAAGGAACCAACCTAAGCGAAGGGGTACGTATTGCGAACCAAGTAATGAAAAGACGTGCAGTGGTTTTTTTGCTATCAGACTTTATTATTCCAGAACATGGTTTGGAGGATGAATCTAATATGAAGATCCTTCTTGACCAAATGGCATCCACACGCCGCAAGCACGACCTTATTTGTGCACGCGTATATGACTCGGTTGAAAGAGAACTGCCTGATGTTGGCTTGGTTGAAATGGAAGATTCAGAAAGTGGAGAAAAGTTCACCATTGATACATCCGATCAGAATACCCAGTCACAATACAAAAACTCTTTTGCGAAAAAGGGTGAAGAGTTTTCTCAAGATTTGAAAAAACGCGGAATTGACGCCTTTGTTTTTGATAATCAATCCGATTATTCTAAAGAACTTTATACATTCTTCAAAATACGAGGAAAGAGGAGACGATAATGGTCTTTTGGACAAGCAATCAAAAACCTTACCTACTCGACCCTACTGTTCTTGTAGACTCACCTGTTCCCATTTTTAAGTCCCTCGGACAAATAGCGAAAGAAAATGTTTGGGGTAGCCTTATCGTCCTGATTTTTTTGCTCAGCACATTATTGTTATATTTGTATAAGAAAAAGATTAGCCCAATTGAAGAAACCAAAGAAACTGAGCCTGAGATTGATCCCTTTACTGAAGCATTAAAAGAATTTAACGAATTAAGCACATCAACACCCCGACCTAAAGCAAAGCCGTTTATTTTTAAGCTATCTGAAATCTTGCGCCTATACATTGAAAGGCAATTTAAATTGCAAGCTATGGAAAAAACGGGGGAGGAATTTATTCAGGAGATAAGTATTCATCCCTTGCTTCGTAAAAAGTTTGAAATGCCTTTAAGGGATTTTGTTCAGCGGGGGGACAGGATTAAATACTCAGCTGAAAATTTCGATTCTAAAGAACTTTCAAGCTTACTTGATTCTGCCCGTGAATTTGTTTGCGAAGCTCAAAAGGATTGGGAAGAAAAACAGCGCATAGACGAAGAACGATTAAATGCGGAAAAAGCCTTAAACAGTCCATCATCATGAGTGATTTTTGGGAAGCTTTTCATTTCGCGGATCCCGCATGGGCTTTGGGAGTTCTCGTATTGCCTCTTATTTATTGGATTAAGAAAAAATTAAACTATGAAAGAGCGACTGTTTTTTTCCCAACCATCTCTCAGCTAAAAACATCTATAAATCTACGCTCCAATCGATGGACTGCACTGCCCCGAGTATGCAGAAGCCTATCGTTGATCTTTCTCTTTCTTTCTTTATGCCGCCCGCAGTTAGATCGCAGCACGACAACCATCTTATCCAGCGGCGTTGACATCGTTCTCGCTGTTGATTTGTCCGCTTCTATGCTTGCACTCGATATGAGTGAATCCAATTCTCTTGATGTCACGAGACTTGATGTGGTTAAGGAGGTACTAAAGAAATTTATTGAACAACGAAAGCATGACCGGATCGGAATAGTCGCATTTTCAGTAGATCCTTACTTGGTAAGTGCACTGACTTTAGACAAAGAACACTTGCAAAGGAACTTGGACCGATTACGAGTCGGTCTTACACACCAAACAGGAACAAACCTAGGATCTGCTCTGGCTGAAGGAATTAATCGATTGCGCCCATTGGAATCGAAATCAAAAATTCTCATCCTGCTAACAGATGGAAAAGACGAACCTGCACCGCCACACAGCCCTCTAATTTACGCTAATGGTGCAAAATCTGACGAAATCAAGATCTACACCATTGCTATAGGTTCCAGCACCAGAACCCGCACCTATTTGTTTGACCCCTCCACCCGAGATCTCCTTCGTGCTCCCAACGGTCTTCCCATTGTACGTGTTGCCGACTACCCGGTAGACAAACAGATCCTTGGACAAATAGCTAAAACCACCGGAGCTCAGTTTTTTGAAGCACAAGACAAAGAGGCGCTTGAATCTATTTACAATGAAATTGAC
>JABBBW010000105.1 GCA_018607205.1 Opitutales bacterium
GCTATAGTTTTAGGGCCATCTCCCCCCATTCTATCTGGAGCAAATGGGTTGGCGGAAATTAAGCCATAGTCACGGGCGTGCCACCATGCTTTCTGATTGTTTTTTGATGAGTTGGATGGGTGGCTAAGAAAAGCAATGCCGGAGGGTTTGCCATCAATTTTGCCAAAGTAGTGGACCCAGTCTGCCCGTTTCCCCCAAATCTTTTTTCCTACAATTCCTTCGCTGTTTACTGCCTGCCCAAAAACTTCTTTCACACCGTGTTTGGGATTTGCGGTGAGTCGTAAATCTGGATGGGTACGGATACCGACAAACCCATCCTTAAAGGCAGGAAAGGTCATCGGTTCATTAGTTGCATGAAAATGAATTTCAATATCGATGGTGCGGGAAGATTGATCTCCCCAGAACTGGAGGGTCCGAGTCTCTGCAAATAGGTTTTTTCCCTCCTTATTGTTCCAGGCGTTCAAGGTTTTAATTAGGGCACGGTCTTTACCCTGCCTCGTTTCGATAAGTCTGCGTTGTTGTACAGTGCCTGAGTTTTTCTTGTCGATATGCCAGAAGTTCGCCCCATTTGTACCCTCGTGCCCAATGAAAACCCCCTGATGGTGGATGTGGTCATGTGCTTCACCGGGAGTGTCTTTTTTCATTGGATAATCCCGAAGCATAGACTGACCACTGGGTCCGACAATGGGCCAGATTGTGGGCTTGGTTACCGAGGCAATATCGTAGGAGGCAAAGAATTTTCCTCCTATGGATACATCCAGGCCCTTTTGTGAGGGAGTAATGGTAGCAGTATGTTTTGTGTCCGGTCTTTTTAACCGGTTGAGGGTGTATTGTACGAAGGGGTCCTTCATCAAATGCCCATCGATGCTTTTTACAGTAAAACTAAGTTCGAAAATTCTTCCGGGAGCGAGGTTATCAAGCTTGATTTGGTAAGGGCCGTTATCGCCGAGCTTTTCAACGGCGAGAATTTTATGGGTTTGTTTGTCGTGCTGAGCAGAGCCGTATCTATAACCGTATTCAAAGCGGAAGCTTCTTGCCTTAGTATTTTCTAAGAGTTTTTCGGGATTTGAAATCGGTTGGGTGAACCCAACCAAAAAACCATCGGTTGTAAGCGAACATTGTGAGATATGAAAGGGCACATTTCCATTGTAGGTAAGCCTTTGGATGCCTTCATCTGGACGCTGCCATCCACGGGTAGTGGATCCGTAGTAAATTGACTCACCACTTGGGCTCAAGGCAATGCGTACTCCTCCTGCCCGAAGTTTATTGTCTTGATAAAAGAGAGTTGCTGCACCCTGCACACCGCTGTCCACTTCTTCGGGCATCAGGCGAACGATTCGCCTTCCGTTCTCATCTGGAACTAGAATCTGTCCGGAAAAGGGACCAAAGCTTTTTGAGTTAATAATCATGGGTTCCCCAGGAGAATGCATCATATTACGGGGTAGATCCATAGCTGGTTTATCATACAATTCGTCCAATAATTTGCGTGGATAAAACAGGGGCATACCAAAGGGCTGGTACCGTGCATCCCATACCAGGCTTGAGGGGTGCCCATAAAACCCGCCTTTTTTGATACAGTAGATGGGAGAGCCTCCGCGCCAGTCTCCCTGATTGTCGCCGCACCAGAGATTGCCAGAGTCGTCCCGTGCAATTCCATTTTGCATACGAAAACCGTTCGCATAGGGAGTAATACTCCCGTCTTTGTGGTAGTGCAGAACATAGCCCTTGTATTGAACTGCCGAAAAATTTCTGCCCCTTCTGCCATCCTTACTGTATTGGCCACGGGAAGTGTAAAAGGTCGGCCCATTGTGAGATGCCGTGCCCAAAGCGATAAAGAACCCACCTGCACCATCCGGGCAGATCGCATTGGTCTCATGGTAATTTCCACTGATGCCGAAGTCCGAGCAGAGATTCCGATAAAGATCAGCCACTCCATTCCCATCAGTATCTTCAATAAGAGTAAGTTCGGCCATTTGACTAACCACAATTTTCCCGGGGGCCAAAATTTCCATTCCCATTCCGTTGTGCAAACCGGTGGCAAATACTTTCCACTCTAATTTGGATAGATCTTTCTGGGGTTTGCTAACCAGAACATCTCCCCGGCGCAGGCAGGCATATAGGTTTCCATCCTTATCAAAGGCGAGGTCGCCAATCTCGGGTGGTAGATCATTGGGGAAAGGGAGGTTTTCCAAGCGGTAATTTTCGCCGCAAAGTATCAGCGAGTAAAAAAGAGCAGGTAGAGCCAAAAGCCAGTTGGTTTTCATAACAATTTAATCAGGGAAGGTTTTGGATGAAGAGAACCAGAGATTCGTACTCCAGAGCTTGTAATTGGTAGGGGGGCATCATCCCCGCGAGGTATCCCTTGACCGTTTTGGCACTGGGGTTCTTGATCGATTCGTAAAGATAGTCGGAGTCGGCTTTTTGTGGTTTGGCACTAATGAATTCGCGCAGGTTGCCGTGGAGTCCCTTGAAGGTGGGTCCGTGGTTCAAACCTCCGTCAGTAGAATGGCAGGCAATGCAACCCATGCTTTGGTAAAGTTCTTCGCCCTTTGCGATGGTGGCCTCAGTAAGTGCCACCACCTTTTGGTCTGTCTTATATCGTTTTCCTGCATTAGGCCTTACCATAACAACTAGTTTTCCGGGCTCGTTCGTTTTTATACGAACCTGGGTTTTGGGGGAGGCAAATGACAAAGCTTCTTTATTTTGTGAACTGTATGTTAGTTCAAGAGTTTGCTTCCCTGTCCCCATGCGGGGAGAGATCTCGAAAGTGTGGCCTCCAGTTGAAAAAGAAAAGACGGGTTGTTGTGAATGGTCTAATCTGTAGCCAAGGTATTTTGGAGTACCAAAGGAAGATATTGATTTACCGTTTACCCTCAGAGGGTGGACGCCCACTGCCTTGTAAAAAACAAAACCAAAAAGCCTAGGTACATAATTAAAACCCTTCCGTCGACCGCCTTCTTTATCACCCCAGTAGTTTTTCATATCCAAAAAACCATCTGTCCAGGCATATAGTAACCGGCATTCGGTGGTATCCCAGACATAGGAGAGTCTATTTCCCAAGTTAATAGCGATAGCTGCAGGTATGCCCGCGATGGGTTTAATATCCCTGCCTGTTGTTTCTTTTCCTGATCCGGGGCTGTACCTTGGGGCAGGGGTTCCTTGTGAATGATTACCCAGAACAAGTTTTTGGTCGAGCTCGAGATCCGGGCAGAAAGTGCGCAAAATCAATGGTTTCTCCAGGCTGCCCATGGGTTTCTGGTCGAAGGTTAAGAATCCAGTGTCTTGATAATTTTCAGCCTTAAGGAGGGTAGGGCTAATACTTAGGGTAATGCAGATAAAGAAATTTCTTACTCCTACAAAACTGCTCTGTCGTTTGGTCTTTGGTTGGTTCATCCGTGGATTATTTTATTTTAATGGAACTAGCTTTACATGAGTAAAACTTAAATTTCATTACGATTGCAACCCTAAGTCATGTTGTTTCTAGGATTAAAAAAACTGAGTCATCGCCTGAACTATAATTTTCTTTGTCCTAATAGGTGGACAGTTTGATATTTGGTATTAAGTTTATATATCAAATGAAGGTGAATGTAGAAGATAAATACCGCGTTCCTGGCTTAGAGCGTGGACTCCGTGTAATTGAAATACTCAACGAAAGACCAGGGGGTATGAGTATGAATGAGCTGAGTGTTAAGCTGGGAATACCTGCCAATAGTGTCTATCGGATATTAGCTACCTTAGAGCGTGGGAATTATGTCCGCAAGCAAACCGAGGGTTCCTTGTATGAACTTACATCTAAGTTGTTAACCATGTCCTCTCCAGTGACCAGCACTCCTTCATTTGTGGAATCTTCCTTGCCTCACATGCGTGCTTTAAGGGACGAGACTAAAGAGAGCGTACTTTGCGGCACTCTGATTGGACATGAGGGAGTGGTTTTGGAACAGGTGGAGGGAATTCACAGCTTTAGTTTCCGTATCAAACCAGGTCTGCGTTTTCCTTTGCACACTGCTGCCCCTGGCAAGTTGTTTCTTGCCCACATGGCAGAGCCTGAAAGAAAGAAATGTTTAGCCTCTTTAAATTTTGAAAAATTTACCCCCAATACTCTCACCACCCAAGATGCTTTGCTCAAAGATTTAAGAGGCGCATTGGATGATGGATTTGCTTTCGACCGGGAGGAGGAAATGATCGGGCAGGTTTGTATTGCTTCAGGAGTGTTTAACCGATCAGGGCGAATCATTGGAGCGATCTGGATGGTTGCACCCACCAATCGTGTTCCCCGTAAAGATTTACCGGTTCTGGGTGAAGTCGTTCGTTCTCATGCAGATTCCATCTCCCTGAAATTTGGGTATTCTCAATTGCGGGTCGCCTAACGCTTTTTTCATGAAACCGTATATCATTCCTTCTGGTTTATCCATTTTGGTTGGTCTGTCTTGCTTATCGGGAGCACCGCGAAGTTATACTGATGAGCAAATTGCATTCTGGGAGGATGAAGCCTTTCCCGTTTTGGAGGAAAATTGTTGGAAGTGTCATGGGATCAGTAAAAAAATTCGTGGCGGTTTGATTCTCACCACCCTCGAGGGAGTGCTCAAAGGAGGAGAGTTTGGACCTTCCGTGGATTTAAAGAACCCAGAGGCCAGCCTTCTTCTTAAAATGACCTCTCATCAGGATAAAGATCACGAAATGCCACCGGATGGCAAAATGTCGGATGAAGATATTGCCGTGCTCGCAAAGTGGATCGAAATGGGAGTGCCTTTTCCTAATGCCGATGAGGTTGAACCGGAGGGTGAAATTGTTCACCACGGGCCGGATTATGAAAAAGCCAAAAGTCACTGGGGCTTTAGTAAACCAACTAAGCCAAAACTTCCCCTCCATGCACTGGGAGAACATCCGATCGATCGCTTCATTAACCTCCAACTTAAGGAGGCTAAGTTACCTGCGAATTCTCGTGCCGAAGACGGTCTTTTAGTAAGAAGGGTGTTTTACGATCTAATTGGATTACCGCCTGCACCTGAAGAAGTGGATGAATATGTGAACGACGAGAATTCTGAAAAATTCAGCAACTTAGTCGATCGTTTGCTCATGTCCTCTCATTACGGTGAAAAGTGGGGTAGGCATTGGCTCGATCTTGTTCGGTATGCAGAGACCAACGGTTATGAACGCGATGGTAATAAGCCAGAAATCTGGCGTTACCGTGATTATGTGATTGATTCATTTAATCAAAACAAGCCCTACGACCGGATGATCCTGGAACATATTGCAGGAGATGAATTACCTGATGCTGATGCCGCATCCATCACCGCAACGGGGTACCACCGTCTTGGGGTATGGGATGACGAACCGGCTGATCGCACACTTGCCCGCTATGACTACCTTGATGATATCGTGCGTACTTCTGGGGAAGTGTTTCTTGGTATGACTATCGGATGTGCCCGATGTCACGACCACAAAATTGATCCCATATCAGCGAAAGACTACTATTCCATGCTTTCTTTCTTCGCTAATGTTTCTCCCCATCGTAATGCACAAAGTAACCTGATCAAGGTAACAGCTATAAAGCCCGACCCGCAATTGGTTCATACTCGGAAAAACTGGGAAGCACGAAAACAACAACTAGACAGGTCAGTGGTCTCTTTTGAGAGCGATTTTTTCTCCAAGCTTGAACCAAAACATTTGCCCAAGTCTATTCTGAACATTGCGGATGCCCGCACCGGTGGAACAGACTGGAAATACACTTTTTCCGCCCCTGCTGACGATTGGCAAACCAATGGATTTGGGGATGCTGATTGGGCGGTCGGGAAATCAGGCTTTGGGTTAAAGGGTACCCCCGGTTCGATTGTTCGTACCGATTGGAATACTCCTCACATTTGGATGCGTCACAAGTTCGGATTGGCGGAATTACCTGAGTCATTATTCCTTTCCTTTCATCATGATGAGGATATTACCGTTTTTCTTAACGGCAGGATAATTTTTCAAAAATCGGGATATTCCACCCATTATGAAACTCATGATGTTACCGAGACTGCTCATGCTGCATTGCAGACTGGGCAGAATGTACTCGCAGTTCATGTGAAGCAAACAGCTGGTGGGCAGTATGCTGATATTTCCTTACGTGGATTTTCCAAGAAAATTAACCTTGATGGCCTGATCGGAAATCACGGTTCACGGGTGATGACCGCAGGTCGTTTTAATGCTTACAAGAAGGATAAGAAAAACCTTGCGAATCATTTGAAGTCTGAGCCCTCGACCAATCAGTACCCCGTGCTGGCAGTTGCGGAGCAGGGCGAACATCCCGTCCATATTCTCCGTAGAGGAAATCCAGCCCTGCCTGGTCCTCAAGTGGAACCTGCATTTCCCAGTATTTTTGGCGATTCTGAGACGAAGATTCCAGCCAGTTATAAAAAAGGAAGTTCCAGTGGTCGCCGCCGGGTGCTTGCGGAGTGGCTGGCATCTCCGGAAAACCCCATGACTGCGAGGGTCATGGTCAACCGTATCTGGCAATATCATTTTGGGCGTGGCATCGTCCGCTCATCCAATGATTTTGGTATACAAGGTGTGGCTCCCACACATCCTAAGTTGCTCGACTGGTTGGCACATCGTTTCGTGGAGTCAGGCTGGGATATCAAGGCCATGCACCGTCTGATTATGTCGAGCCATGCCTACCAGCGTTCTTCTGCTCCCAATGATCAAGCCTTACTCAAAGATCCGTTGAATAACCTCTTTTGGCGTTTTGATATGCGCCGACTTCAGGCAGAAGAAGTGCGCGATTCCATCCTCGCTGCACGTGGGTCGATTAATCTTAGCCTCGGTGGACCGAGTGTGACTCCTCCTTTACCGGAGATAATTCTAAAAACGGCATCGCAACCAGACAAAGCATGGGGAAAGTCCACTCCCGCTCAGGCCAACCGTCGTAGTGTCTATGTTAAAGTAAAACGTTCTTTGCAGGATCCCATTTTGCTTAGTCACGACATGGCTGATACGGACAGCACCTGTCCAGTCCGCTTCACCACCACCGTGCCCACTCAGTCACTCACCATGCTCAATGGTGAATTTGTCAATGACTCTGCTCTCTTATTAGCCGACCGTATCCGGCGAACTGCAGGTCCATCTTCTGCCGAACAGGTGGAGTGTGGTCTTTCGATTGTTTTTTCCCGCAAACCTCAGCCTCAGGAGGTTCAGGCGGGAGTTAGAATGATGGAGGAAGTGGCCCGGGTAGGTAACCTTTCTCCGAAGGAAGCACTCGACCGTTTTGCCCTGCTTGCACTGAATCTCAATGAATTTATTTACCTGGACTAATCATGAAACAAAATCAGCCAAACTTTTGTAACCAACTCAACCGGCGGGAATTCATCAAGGATATTGGAGGGGGGTTCGCTGCCCTCGGGCTTACTGGGATGCTTGCTCAGGATGGTTTCTTCGCCTCCAAGGCTATGGCCAAGGTACCAGATTTCGTCAATCCGCTTGCTCCAAAGGCACCGCCTCTCCCAGCCAAGGCAAAGTCGGTAATCTTTCTTTTCATGTACGGTGGGCCCAGTCATATGGATACCTTTGATTATAAGCCTGAGCTCTACCCATTGGACGGAAAGACCATTCAGGTAAAAACATTCGGCAGAGGTGGGCATCGTAATGAAAGCCGGGTGGTTGGACCAAAGTGGAAATTTAAACAGTATGGCCAGTGTGGGAAACACGTCTCCGATCTTTTCCCTAACATTGGGGAGTGTGTGGATGATATTGCTTTTCTACACTCCATGACTGCGGACTCTCCCATTCATGGTTCGGCCATGTTGATGATGAATTCAGGAAATTTACTTTCCGGACATCCATCTATTGGATCCTGGGTGAACTATGGCCTGGGCAGTGTTAATGAGAACCTGCCCGGCTTTATGGTAATGCTTGATAAAATAGGCGGTCCTATTAGTGGAGCTAAGAACTGGTCGAGCGGTTATATGCCTGCCAGTTATCAAGGCACGGTATTACGCTCACAGGGTACACCTATTCTCGACTTAAAGAACGCTAAGGGAATTGCCAGAGCCGAGCAGCGCACTTTACTTGATCATTTACGGATGATGAACGAGGGCCACTTATCTAGCCGTTACGATAATACTAACCTTTCTGCCCGAGTGGCCTCTTATGAACTGGCTTATAAAATGCAGTCCTCTGCTCCCGAAGCGGTAGATTTGGATAAGGAATCAACCAGGATTAAGGAACTTTATGGAATCGACGGTTCAAGGACGGAAGACTTTGGACGGAAGTGCCTGCTTGCCCGCCGAATGGTCGAGCGTGGCGTCCGTTTTATTCAGGTCTATTCTGGTGGCCACCATAACGATGCAAACTGGGATGCTCACGGAGATCTTGTTAAAAATCATGAGTTGCATGCGGGCAATACGGACAAGCCTATCGCCGGATTACTTAAGGATTTAAAACAGCGTGGATTGCTTGATGAAACTCTTGTGGTCTGGGGAGGAGAATTTGGCCGCCAGCCCACTGCTGAGTACAAAGAGGGTACCGGGCGCGATCACAATGCTTATGGCTTTACCATGTGGATGGCTGGGGGCGGAATCAAAGGGGGAGTGTCCGTTGGTGCGACCGATGAGTTGGGGAGCATGGCGGTGGACGATAAATTCCATGTCAGGCGTCTTCACGCCACCATTCTCAACCAGCTCGGTCTCGATCCCAACAACCTTTCCTTCTTCCATGGTGGTTTGGACAAGAGCCTCGTCGGGGTGGAAGGTGCGGAGCCGATTAAGCAGATAATATCCTAAATTTTATTGAGGTGACTTCGGTTGCATTTGTTTTGCGCAGATTAAATTAAATCGTTTTCATAAGTTCTAATGAAGCCCAAACTTACCTGCCCGCATTGCGATAAAGATATATCTGTAATTGCTAATCGGATTGAGATCAAACATAGCTGGAAATATGCTTTTCTTTTCCTAGTTCTTCCTCTTCTTTTCTTTATTCCCACATATAAAGTTGTTTATTTTAAACCGGTTATTACTGAAGATCTTTCGATTGTAGATGTATCCACTTCTTTAAATAGATGGGGTTTTGAGCTCCATGGAGTGGTGGTAAACAAGAGCGATAATGTGTGGAAGTCCTTAATGATGGAGGCAGAATTTTTTGATCAAGACGGTAACTTTGTGGATGAAGCAAAAGCTAGTATTTCAACCACCATCAATGAGCATTCCCGTGAGCACTTTAAAGTTCGATTAAATGGGCTCGGTAAAGAGGCTTTAACTCTCGAGCCCAGATTGAAGCTATCCGGCGGGCGCGTTGAGTGATCAATTTTGGTTGAGGCTGATTTCTCCCTCGTCAATCGAGGAATGAATGCTGTTTATGGAAGGATGATTCGTTTCTTGGTTTGGATCCTTTTTCTCCCCTCCATTCTTCTTGGCCATTCTGAGCTTTGTCAGCTGAAGGAGGCGGGTCTTTTTCGTTTCGAGCAGGCAGAGCATGAGCAACCGCTTAACAACTTGGGTTCTCCGCATTTCTACGACTCTTCGATTTTTGTTTTCAACAGAGAAACCAGAGTCGTTTTTCTTGAACATATTCCAGGTAAGGGAGACCGGTTAATGAGCGGAAACATTACCAATGGTAAGCTGGTGGGTGCTTTTGCTGTTTTTCCGGGTGTGGGCACTTATAAAAATCCCACCGTTACTGTAGATGCTGCCAGCAATGAATACCTGAGTTGGGAAGAGTTTAAGGAGGATCGCTGGCAGGTGATGGCCACCCGTTTAAAGGAAGGCAAACCCAGCAAAATTATGGTACTTAACCAACCCGCTTCTTTTTCAGTAAATAGTTCAGCTACTGCTGTAAGTAGAAGCTTTGGCAACGGGATCAACCATGCGACCGCGCCTCACCCGCTGAGCGGGTTGTCTATCGTCTGGCAACAGGATGTAGGCGGGCAGTTCGATATCGCTCATGCCTCGGTCTCTGTAGGGCTGGAGGTTTCCGAACAGAAAATTCTTAGCAATAATTCCCGTGGAGACTGGGCACCCCGCATTGCCACCAACGAGCAAGGAAAAAGCTTTGTCGCTTGGGACAGTTACCATGAGCAGAGTTTTGATGTTTTGGGTTGCTGGGTGGATAAAAAAGGTAGCGATCCATTTGCTCTTACCGACGGTCCCTTGGCTCAGTTCCGTGCGGATATTATCTTTGTGGGAGAAAAACTCTTTGTTCTTTGGGAGGAAGCCGCTGCCAACTGGGGAAAGGATTACGACGGAGGTTTTGGTCAATGGACTAATATTGAGGACCACTACGGACCCCTGCACAAGTTCCGTCTGCTTAGAGTGGCGGAAGTGGTCGATGGCCAGGCTGTGGAGTTACAGAACAGTTTGCCCCATGCTTTGCTGAACCATGCGACTGTTCAGAAAGACCAGAGGGATAGTCTCGAACAACTCGGGGTCTTTTATGAACGTGGCCAGTTTGTGAC
>JABBBW010000111.1:0-1804 GCA_018607205.1 Opitutales bacterium
GTTGATACGTCGATAGTATTCATCACTGCCACTTGGTATTCCTTCAGCTACCAATATCGATGGTCAGTTATCTACTTTGCCACCTTTAATCTGGGAAGTCGAAGTGGGAATGGATCAGTTTTCAGCTGCACCAAGTGCCTTGGTGTTTAATGATCTTGGTGGTGGCATCCGTGAAGATATTCAATACTCAACTGAACTGCTATTTTTGAACGAAAATAATATTTCTCAGGAAGCCCCTTCCAATTCTAACCTCCTAAGCGATTATCTTACTAGAGTCAACTATTGGTCCAAGAATGTGGATATACCTCATTACGTTGAGTTTGATTCAGGTTCAAACCTTTATGCAAAACATCCTTATGGAGATTCGAATTGGAGAAGGGTGGTTATACGCTATACCTCCGCCGTTAATGAACTGGGTAATAAATCAATTCGTGATTTAGAAATCCGGCTTAAAGACGAAACTCCTCCCACTATTGTTAAAAATAATTTTGATAGCGGCACTTTGGAAGTTGGAAATCCTTTTGTCGATCCTGGGGTTACGATTTCAGATTTAGCCGGCTCATTAATCGATTCCAATACAACTATTGATTTGGCGTACCCCAATGGGACAGATCACAATGCCACATTTGTTGAGCTTGCGGAGCGTGGGTTTTGGACTACTGGAGACTATACAATTACCTACAACGCGGTGGATGAATTTGGCAATCAGGCTGAGGCACAAGTGCTTAACCTTTCCGTGCAGGATAGTATAAATCCTCATGTTGCTGTAGTTACCCACCAGATTTTAAACAATTACAATTCAGGAAATAGCTTCGTTCTCACTTATCATGAGAACAACGACCCAGTTGTTAATCCAAATGAAGTCTACAAGAATGACTCAAACCTTCCTTCTTCTTTAATCTCCCTCTCATCTCATTACAGCAAAGACGGATTTAGCAGTGAATTTCCTTTTCTTGCAGAAAACAATACAAAAGACTTTTTGCTAAAATCTTCTGAACTAGATGATACTTTTCTTCAGAATTTAAAGGATAATCCTAATGGATTTGTTCCAACAACTAGCTATCAAATTTCAATTCCTGATGATTTCGGCAGGTCTTTTGTTTGGTATAGTCCATTTAAGCTAAGCTTTAACGATAACGACGGCACTTATTTACAGGATCCTGGATTTTTTATCTACGAACCTTCCAACTCTGGAGTTTCGATTCTAGCTACTCTTGACACTGAATTTTTCGATGATAACCAAGAGCAAATAAAGTCAATTAATGTTAACCTTACCGTTACCCAATCTAATACATCGGCCCGAAAAACTATTATTACAGGTGCCCGGGAATATCTTTTTCTGGATGATTTAAAGCCCATCCTGACAATTTCGCCACAAACGAATGCAACTACAACTTTTGTAAAAGTCGAAGCCGGTTATGACTATGAGGATACGGATGCAGATAATTCTAAATTTCCAATTTTAGAAAACGGAATTGTTCGCCCCCAGAAGGAAACCTTGACACTGTCTGCATATGATCTCAGTGATGGAGATGTATCTTCAAATATTACAAGAAAGGTTGAGGATCTTAATGGAAGTGGTGTGACCACTGTGGAAACCGGATACGATTATGTAAACCACATCTATAAAATAGAATACAATGCAACAGACAGTGCAGATCCACCTAACTTTGCATATCCTGTTTATCGGTATCTTAAAATTGTAGACTCTACCCCTCCATTAATCTACCCACAAGCAGATACAAATTTAACTGATAATTTTGAGATTGATTCTTTGGAGGCAAATAACACAAACAAAGTAGAG
>JABBBW010000111.1:1814-10303 GCA_018607205.1 Opitutales bacterium
TTACTATATGGTTTAGTGGCCTCCGATTATGGCTACAAAGGGGGGGGCGAGACTGATGATGATGGAGATTCAGTTGTTATCGACCCAAATTTAGATAGGACTGATGACAGGAATAAATGGGAAGTGATAATCACTAAGCCTGATGGAAGTGCTTTTGATCCAGGAAAAGTTTTCCCTTTTGCTAAAGAAGATGAAGGCTACAATGTAAATATTACAGTGACTGACGAATTCGGAAATACATCCCCCCCCAAATTGCGTAAATTAAAAGTGGGTGATTACAAAAAGCCAACGATCACGCTTATCGGAAGTTCTGAAATTCATGATTTCTTACGATTTTCGACAAATACAGGTTTGGACGATAATTCTACAGCACCTAATAACAAGGAGCTACTATTTGCAGATCGATCCGACAGCCAAGAATTTAATTCAACAGGTTTTTCTGGCGGTGCTCACCGTATTCTACATGGTGATTATAATTTTGTAGATCCAGGAGCCTATGCAGAAGATGGGAATTCATACTTTAGCACTATTGATGGATACAAGGACTTGGATGGTGATGGTATTGGTGAAACCTATGCGATCCGGAGGGTTTCTGAACGCAGTCATATGACAGATTGCAATGATCAGGTTGGTAATCCAGATGATGATATTGGAGTGATTTTTGCCTACAGTGTTTTAGAAAAAGTAGAAAATCCAACCCTTTATTTTCAAAACCTTTTAGCCAATAATATTTTTGGTTTAGACACTACGAATCTAACCGATGTAAACGGTACCTTTCCTCCTGAAGATCCAAACAGTACCCTGGCTCTATCCGCAGTGAAAGTGCCAAATGTTGAAGGAGAAAATTACAAATTTGATAGCAATAAGACTCAGCGAATCAATATGGATGTAATGAAAATTACTATCGAATATCGTGTGAGAGATGGCTGGGATAATTTTTCAGATATTAAAGAACGCATTGTTTATATCTATGAAAGCCGTCAATTTCCTAATTTTGCATTCTATGCTACCCCTTTAACGGAGGGGGATGGAACTGAGTTTGAGCATTATTATGATGATGGTACTGGTCGTCCATTCCTCAATGATACACGTAAAGACACAGATAGAGATGGGGTGAGTGATTATTGGGAAAAAATCTTCGGTTCTGACCCTTTTGATAAAGATGATGTCCCAAGGGATGATAACGGGATTTCTCTAGACCTCAGCGATCCTGCCCTTTACTCGGGAAATTCATTTGATTTCAACCCTGCTAATCCCTAGTTAAGGCTCAGTTACCTGGTTCCTGTAAGCTGTGCCAAAATTGTCTGTTTGTTTCCGAGTCTACTCGACAAAATCCCCCTGTTTGTACAGTATAACACTAACTGTCCCCATAGTTTAACGGATAAAACAGTGGTTTCCTAAACCGTAGATCGAGGTTCGATTCCTCGTGGGGACGCCATTTGATTTAAGTTTTTCTGCACACTGCTTAAGTTTGCTACCTTCTCTTTTTGGTTTGCATCCACTAATTTCCATTTAGTGTTATTGTAAATCATTTGGATGGATAGCTGGGTAAACATTTTAACTGCGGTTGCTCCGCCCTTTCTTCTGCTCTTTATCGGGGGCGTGGCCAGACGGAAAGATTGGTTGGGGCGTGAGGCAGATCGTACGATGTCCCGATTTGTCGTCTATGTCTTGTACCCATGTTTCATTCTATACCATGTTTTGGGCTCGGAGACTCCGGTTGGTGCAAAAGAGGCATGGACGGCGGCACTCTTTGGATTCTGCTCGATAGCGGTCGGTTTTTTGATTGCCCGCTTGGTTGCCAAGTTATGTAGGATTAAGGGAAGAGAAATACCTGCATTTTGTTTTTGTTCAGGAATTTTTAATTATGGATTTTTTGCCATCCCTATTGCCGCTTTATTCTTTGGAAATGATTTGGTCGTAAAAATTATTCTTTTTAACCTTGGTGTGGAGGTGGCGATTTGGACGGTGGGTATTTTATTGCTAACTTCTTCGAGGTTGAAGCTTAGCAAAATATTGAACCCGCCTTTGATTTCAGTCCTAATTGCCATATCTTTACAGATGGTAGGAGGGAAAGCTTTGCTTCCCCAATACGCTTGGGAGGTGTTGTCTATGATTGGTAATTGTTCTATTCCCATGGCTCTTATGATTATAGGAGCCAGTTTTTATGATTTGTTTAAAGGGTTTCGCCCCTCGCCAACTTATCGAGTAGAAGTGGGAGCATTTCTGACCCGTGGATTGTTGGTGCCCGCCTTGTTTATTTGCTATGCCTTGTATGGATGGATACCGCACTATGCATCCTGGCTGGTAGAGGTATTAATCGTCCAAGCTGCAATGCCTGCAGGCGTGTTTGCTTTGGTTGTTGTAAAAAGCTATGGGGAGGACACTGAAACGGGACTCCGTGTAATCATGTCGACTATGTTAATCAGTGTTGTTTCCATACCCACATGGTTGTGGGCAGGGATTAAATTAATCTCAAACGATTAAAAGTTTTTTTCCTTATGAGGAAGGAGTATCTTCGTAACGCGATTTGGAGTCGAGAGTTTCAAAGATGTTAGTAACTTTAGTTCTAAGTTTGTTATACTCCTCAGCATAAATCAAGGATACTAGGTAGTGTTTAAACTCTTTACGATCTCGAATGATTTTGAGATCTAGCTCTTCCATTTCCTGAGCAAATTTAACATGCATTTTATCGATTTCTCCGTCGAATTTTTTGAATTCTTTATCAATGTGCTGTTTGGCTCGGGAGATTGCTCCAAGTAATTGTTGACTCTTTCGGCAATCCTTACTGGAAAATTCATGAAAGGAAATAATTCCTGAGGCAAGTGCAGCGGCAAATGCAGTAACTTCCAGTTCGTTTTTATTACTTTCTTTAACTGCCCATCCTTCAATTGCTTTGAGTAACCTGCTTATACAAGCACGGGCTTCTTCGGAATCGGAGATTTGTACTTCTTCTTCTTCGGACATTATGGGTATACTCTAGCAGAATAGGATTAAAAATTACAGATAAATTGTATCTAACATTGTTCAAGTTTATCAGATGTGCAAGCTTTTGATGTAATTGTCTAAATCCTTTCTGACTATTCCACTTAGAATAAACAATCCAAGTATATTCGGGAATGCCATTCCCAAAATCATTAAATCTGAAAAATCCAAAATATTAGTCGCCGTTATTATAGACCCTAGAAAGGTGAAAACAAGAAAGAGTATTTTGTAAATCAGGGATGACTTGTCTCCAAATAAATACACCCAGCACCTTTCTCCATAGTAGGACCAAGATATCATCGTAGAAAATGCGAAAAGAAAGACTGCTATCGCAAGAATGTATGGAAACCATGGAATTACACTGCTCATCGCTACAGATGTAAGGGCACCTCCCTGGTTTTTGGCAATGAGTTCTGCATTAGCTGGGTCGATATATGCCCCTGTTATTATAATTACCAAAGCGGTCATCGTGCATACCACAATCGTATCGATAAAGGGTTCGAGGATAGCCACTATTCCTTCTTCGATTGGATCTTTTACTTTGGCGGCGGAATGAGCAATAGCAGCTGAGCCTATTCCCGCCTCATTGGAAAACACAGCCCGCTTAATTCCAATAATTAATACACCAAGAAATCCCCCGAAAGCAGCATCTGGGGAGAAAGCCTGCTCGATAATTAGGCTGAAAGCCGCGGGAATTTCTCCAAGATGAGAGCCAAGAATAAATAAACAGGCGAGCAGGTATATTCCGCACATAATGGGAACGATAAGAGATGCCACTCGGGCGATACTCTTTATTCCACCCACAATAACCAGCCCAACCAAAATAGCCATGAGCAGCCCGTACCCCCAAGAGTAATCAGCCAACATGGGCACAACGGTTTTAATCATGTCGAGGGACTGAACAACTTGAAAGGAATTACCCCCACCTAGAGATCCTCCAATGCAGAGCAGGCAAAAAAGCCCGGCAAGCAAGCCTCCCAATCCGCCTAGTTTTTTTTCTTTCAGGCCTTGAGAAAGGTAATGCATTGCTCCGCCCATAATTCTTCCGTCTTTCCGAATTTTGCGGTACTTTTGACCAAGTGCACACTCGGTAAACTTTGAAGACATGCCAAGGAAGCCAACCAATATCATCCAAAAAGTCGCTCCCGGTCCCCCCGTACCAATAGCAATCGCCACCCCGGCAATATTTCCTAATCCTACGGTTGCAGAAAGGGCAGTGGTTAATGCCTGAAAGTGGGTAACCTCTCCAACTTGCTCAGAGTTGTCATACTTCCCCCGCACCAAATCAATAGCATGTTTAAAAAGGCGAATGTTTACGAATCGCATACGCAAAGTGAAAAAGAGGGCACCACCAAGCAACCATGCTACAACTAGGGGAATCTCAATACCTGGAATTGGCCAGAAGAGTAGTTTAGCCAGTGGACTCACCACATATTCACCAAAAAAGGTATCCAAGTCTTTTTCCCAATTATTGGGAACCTCTTCATTCTTTGCATGAACAAGTTGTGGAATGGTAAAAACAATGAAGGTTAGCACATTTTTTATCATCTTTATTTATTTGTTCTTTAATCCATAGCTTGAGAATTCACTTCCCCTAGGGCAAGGGTTAAGCTAGCAAATACTTGGACATGGCAAAAACTATTATCATTTACATGGCTCGTGAGTGGACAACTTGGTTTTTAGGCTGTCTGTTTTTTCTAGTGGGAACTATTTTCCTCTTCTCTTCAGTCGAAGATTTAAGTCAGGTATTCCCAAGAGGTTTTGACTTCTGGTTGGAGGACTTTTGGTTTTGGTTGCTGTCTTACTTACCGTGGTTACTTCCAATTTGTTGTTTGGGTGCGAGCTTATTTTCTCTTTCTTTTGCAAGGAAAAGGGGAGAATGGACTGCAATGCTGGCAAACGGGATTTCTCCCATTCAGTCTTTTTCCTTAATCGTTATACTTGGATTTGGGATTGGATTGAGCAGTGACTGGTTGATGAATGGTGCGGGACTCCGTTCAATGGATATGAGCGACCTAGAAACGCGCAGCCTAAAAATGCAAATTGGATCAGAACGACTTTGGTACTTTCGCTCCTTTGACCCATCCACGGGTATAGGAAGGGATTTACAACTTTTCCAATACGGAGAAAAAGGAGAAGATGTGATGCGCTTGCGGGCTACCACTGCAAAATGGGAAAGCGAGAAGGGTTGGACTTTTTACAACGGTAAATTTCTTGGGTTTTACTCCGCCAAAGGTTTGCCAGTGATTGATGAAAATAAAAGTTCATTAGTTTGGGAGACTATCGAAGCAGCATCGGTAAAGGGTGAAGTGTACCAAACAAAAAGTCCGGGAATTAGTCGTTCTTTTGATCAACTTTATGGGTTAGATATTCCTGATGACCCAACGCCCTATCTTTGGCTTCAAAAGCGGGCAAAAGATATGACTTTGGTTGAAATTGAACGTTTGCTTGATCGATTTCCAAGTTCGAAAGGTAAAGAAATGATCTCGTACCAATTAAGAAAAGCTCAACTTTGGTGGAATGGACCAGCTTGTTTAGTCGCCTTAATAATTGGGCTGGGACTGGGTAGTGCTAGGGGTTCTTCCACCCCAGCAAAACTTGCCGGTGTTTCTCTGCTTGGTGCACTTGGTTTTTATTTCATTCGTACCTTGTCTGATTCTCTAGGCGAACAACAAATTTTAACTCCCATGGTCACGGCAAGTTTACCTTATTTACTCGTCGTGATTGGCACATTTATTTTTTTGAAAATACAAAAGTAAATTGTGACACTTTAAACATCCACCTCTCTAAGTTGGATACTTTCGACCACTTTCCCGTCGGCCAGCACATTGGTCACGGTTACAATTTGATCTCCGGTTTCGACCCGTTCTTCCTCAATTAATCGTTTGATTGCTTCTTGAATGGTTTGTTCTGGGTCTTTGGAGAATTCCATTAGGAAGGGTTCGATCCCCCATATTAAGCGCAATCTTCGATGAAGCCCGGGGATATCAGTAAAGGCGAAAAGCGGGGCCCCATTGGGACGCAATGCACCCAACTTAGCAGCAAGATCCCCACTTCTGGTAAAGACCAAAACGGCGGCATTTTCCATGCGTAGGGCAAGAAGTGCGGCCGAGCGCAACATCTTTGCTTTAGGCCGAAAAAGCCGCAGGCTTTCCGACAATACGGGAGGAAGTTCTCGCTCAATTCGGGAAGAAATTCGCTTGAGCATACGTACACATTCGATCGGGTATAGGCCAGTAGTGGTTTCTCCACTTAGCATGACACAGTCTGCCTCCTCGTTGATGGCGTTGGCCACATCACTAATTTCTGCCCGTGTGGGCACAGGAGACTCGATCATCGATTCCAAAAGGTGGGTGGCCACAATCACAGGTTTACCTCTGGAGAGACAAATACTCACCGCTTTTCTTTGAATAATAGGCAATTCTTCAAAGGGACACTCGATGCCCAGGTCCCCTCGGGCAATCATCAGCCCATCAGAAGCAGTTACAATTTCTTCTAGGTTGTTCACTCCCTGCTGGTCTTCGATTTTGGCGATTACCTGGGCATTACTGTTGTTGTCCTTGAGAAAGCTTTTAAATAGGTCAATGGCATCGGCATCTCGGGTAAAGGATAGGGCAAAGAAGTCGTGCTCACACTCGATGCCGACTAAGGTGTCCAACCTGTCTTTTTCCGTGATCGATGGTAATCCAGTCTTAATTCCAGGCAAATTAACATGTCGCCGGCTTTTAAGCTCTGCATCCTGAAGAACGCGACAGCGGATTTTCTTTGGTGAAATTTCAACCACGAGCAAGGGAATCAATCCATTGTCGAGCAGAACATTATTTCCCGGTTTCAGGTGCTCGTGCAATTTGTCGTAATTTATTTCGACTTGCCAGACCTTCTCGATTCTTGGTGGTTCCGGTTGGGCGGTAAAGACAAGATCAATTAAGTCTCCCCTTTTTAATTGCACAGGAGATTGTAAATATCCGGTACGAATTTCTGGCCCCTTGACATCCATCAATATTGCGGGTTCCCTTTTGACTTTTTCTCCAATTCTACGGATGCGCTCAGTGATCTCACGTATCCATTCGTGGGAAGCATGTGCCATATTCAGGCGCATTACATCAACCCCCTCGCTTATTAAGGATTCAAGCATCTCTTCAGATTCAGTTGCCGGACCAATGGTGGCTATGATCTTGGTTTGTCTTTCGGGAGTTTTCACACGCAAATAGGATTGGCAGTCGCCGGATCAATTACATAGGTTGAAAATCGTTTACCCTGACCGGGCAATTGGCTGAAGCGTTCACGCACTAAGTTGACATCGTTACAATCTTTACTGAGGTGCATAAGGAAAACCTTTCGCCAACAGGTATTTTCCATTGATTCCAAAAGCTCATAGGTGGTTTGATTGGACAGATGACCATGTCGACCTCGGATTCGTTGTTTAAGGCTCCATGGGCGCTTCTCGTCCTTTTCTAACATGTCAGTACAATGATTTGCCTCAATCACAAGTATATTTGCTTTTCTGATTCGTTCCTGAACCAAGGTAGGTACAAAACCTAGGTCGGTCACCCATGCAAGGCTGGAAGGAGGGTCGAATAGGTCTCCAGTTCCCCACTCAAAATAAAACCCTACGGGGTCATAGGCATCGTGTGGCACGCTAAATGGATGAACCTTGAATTCCTGAAATTGAAAAGGCACGCCCGTTTCAAATCTTTTCCAATTCGGACGCCTTGGAAGTTTCGGCTGGATTGCATCGATGGTGTCTCGGTTGGCAAAGATTGGAAGGTTGAGGTAGCGGGATAATCCACGAATACCGGCACTGTGATCGTTGTGTTCATGGGTTAGAAATATAGCGTCTAATTCCTCTACAGACAGGCCTTCTTCAGAAAGTAAAAACTTTAATTTCTTCCCAGATAATCCAGCATCAATCAAAATGTTTGATTTACCTGTTTGTAAAAGAGCGGTATTTCCCGAACTGCTCGAACCAAGGATTTTAAATTTTGTTTCCACCTGGTTTCAACCTTAGTAAGCTCGTTAATATGCAATCAACCACAAAGTGCTTTGGGGGATCATTGATTTTATATTATGGAAGAATGGTTTGACTGGGTCGACCGGACAGACCGGGTAATCGGAGTGACCAGTCGTGAGGATGCTCATCGTCTGGGGCTCTTCCATAGAGCGGTACATTTATACGCTTGGGGAATGAATGGTGGCTTAATTTTACAAAAACGGAGTAATTCTAAGGATTTGGAACCAGGGCTTTGGACAGTAAGTTGTTCCGGGCATGTTGACCGTGGTGAATCTTATGAGTTTGCCGCCACCCGGGAGATGACCGAGGAATTGAATGTATCCATTGAACAATCTGATCTTAGTGAACTTTTACGATCTGATCCTTGCCCAGATAATGGGTATGAGTTTATACGCTCTTACCAAGTCTCCCGACAGATAAATCCGGTGGCTGACTCTACGGAAATTTCCGACCTTCGGGAAATTGGACTTTTAGAGTTGGACGAATGGATGGC
>JABBBW010000119.1 GCA_018607205.1 Opitutales bacterium
GGGGGAAAGAGCACTCTATCAAAGTACCAGCAGAGTTTGATATGGATGAATTATTATCAAAGAAATTTGCCGGCATAGAAAATCTTCGCGATCTACCCATGGTAATTGCCCAGGATGAATCACTTAGCCGAGGTAGATTGAAACTTTCAGAAAGAAAGTTTGTGAAGGGAGAAATTCCACTAGCTTTTGATGTGTTGCTTGGAGATGCCTTGTTTGTTGACCGCATGAGTTACAACTTCATAACTCCAAAAGCTGGAGATCCGATTGTTTTCAGAACAGCCAGCATTGATCGATTTAACTATGAACTTGGAACCAAAACCTTTTCTCAGATTGGAGAAGATAAATATTACATTAAACGACTTGTTGGCGAGCCAGGGGATCAGCTGGAAATGCGCGTACCTGAGTCTATTTTTACCAATGGAACGGATGTAAGAAAAGGAGTACCTGGGATTTTATTTCGTAATGGTCAGCACATAAATGGATGCAATGCATTTGAACAAAATCGAAAACAAACCAATTTTTTTGCTGAATCATTTAAAGATGAACTTATTTCAGGTTATCCAGGTTACCGTGCTGATGGACTTCTATCCAACCGATCCATTTTAAAAGTCCCTCATAAAAATGATTCTGAAAATCCAACTGGATTAAATGGCTACTTTGCGATGGGCGACAATTCTACGGATAGCCTGGATGGAAGAGCCTGGGGCTTTGTTCCTGAGAATGAATTAGTCGGCCGTGCACTATTTGTTTACTATCCCTTCACCAAACGCTGGGGTTTTAGTGAGTAGTTCGCACAATATACATTATGTCTAATAAGGATTTCTCAAGAGTGCCCTCTGTTCAGAATTTACCCCAATGGTTAAATCATCGAGCAGCTGGTGTACTTCTACATCCAAGTTCTCTACCAGGTGGATATGGAATTGGTTGCCTAGGTCAATCTGCCCGTGATTGGATTGATTTTTTATCGGATGCAGGTTTTTCCTACTGGCAA
The DNA here is from genome assembly GCA_018607205.1 of Opitutales bacterium. Classification (GTDB taxonomy): domain Bacteria; phylum Verrucomicrobiota; class Verrucomicrobiia; order Opitutales; family Seribacteraceae; genus Chordibacter; species Chordibacter forsetii. The sequence continues at coordinate 992 of JABBBW010000119.1, forward strand.
ATGTGTCCAGTTGGGCCCACTGGTTTTGGAGATTCACCCTACCAAGTATTTTCTTCATCAGCCGGAAATCCATACTTTATAGATTGGGAGCCATTAATTTCACTTGGATACATAAGGAATGAAGATTTGCATTCAATTAATCATTTTGCTCCCTTCCAAGTGGATTATGGATCTCTATGGGAAACTTTTTTTCCGCTCATGCGGGTTGCTCACAGAAATTTCCTTCAAAATTCACTCCCACTTGAAAAGAAGTACGGCAGCCTCGATGAATTTAAAAATTTACATGCCAGGTGGCTTGATCCCTTTGCAAAATTTCAAACTCTCAAGACCAAGAATGATTTAAAGCCTTGGTGGATGTGGGATGATGAAGATAAAAATGCTGAAAAATATCGAATTCCTGCCCCATGGTCAGAGGAGTATGATTTCCATATCTTCCTACAATTCATTTTTCGCTCTCAGTGGGAAATCATTCACCAATATGCAAAATCCAAGAAGGTATCACTCATAGGAGACTTGCCCATTTATGTGGCTCCGGACTCTTCAGATACTTGGAACAACCCTGAGCTTTTTCAAATAGGTAAAGATGGGAAGTTTCAAGCTGTTGCCGGAGTACCACCTGATTATTTTAATGAATCCGGTCAATTATGGGGAAATCCGTTATATGACTGGGAAAAGATGCATACCAATGGCTACGATTGGTGGGTTAACAGAATTCAAGATCAACTGGATCTTTTCGAAGTTTTGAGAATCGATCACTTTCGAGGATTTCATGATTATTGGTCCATTCCAGAAGGATCTACAGATGCAAAAAGGGGGGAATGGGAAACAGGTCCCGGCGCGAAGTTTTGGGAAAAAATGAAAAAATCATTCCCCCTCCTTCCCTTCTTAGCTGAAGACTTAGGTGACATCAACAAAGGGGTTCGAAACTTAAGAATTTCTTCTGGGTTACCTGGTATGGCGGTACTTCAATTTGCCTTTGATGGAAACCCACAAAACCTTTACCTTCCGCATAATCTATCAAATGACCTTGTCCTCTACACCGGCACTCATGATAACGACACCTCTGGCGGATGGTATTACTCGACCGATGAAGAAACCCGTTCCTTCTTTCGAAATTACCTTAATATCGATGGATCCACCCCTGGTTGGGATATGCTCAGGCATGCCTACCGCAGCGTTTCTCAACTTGTTGTAGTGCTTGCACAAGACTTACTCTCATTAGGGAGTGAAGCCCGACTCAATACTCCAGGAGAACCTTGCGGAAACTGGCAGTGGAGAATGACGGGGGAGCAATTCACCAACCTCAGAAGCCATTCATGCGATTATCTCAGAGAACAAGCTATTCTTGCAGACAGGTTCAGGGAGAAACTAGGATAGTATTGTAAATTTAATTTGATGAAAAAAGACATGCAAGCCCGTTCAGATTATCCAAAGATATCAAGCTTGCTTCCTTATTTTTTACACCTTAAGCCTTACTGGATTCCCTTTACTGGTGCACTATTTTTTGGGGTGATTTATGGAATTTCAAGTGGTTTTGGACTTCCCTTCATGACCGATCAAATATTCCCCAAAATTTTCCCATCCAATGAAAATGCCATCCGGTTAACAAGTTGGGAGATTTTCATTTATGTCTGCTGGTTTCCTTTAGTCTTTCTGATTCGTGGGGTCAGCAGCTTTTTTAACTCTTATCTCATTAACTTTTGTGGGATGAAAGTATTGGAAAAAATACGGATTGAAGTATTTGCCAAAATCCAACGCCTCCCCCTTTCCTTTTTTCAACTGCACAAATCTGGAGACTTGCTCAGCCGCGTTACTGCGGATACCGCTCAACTACAGTCTGCCGTCCTTTCAGTTAGTAATGATTTGATCCGTCAACCCATCACATTTATTGGTGCGATCACAGCCCTGACCGTGATGGCCTTCCAACGGGAAGGTATGGCCTTCGTCCTTCTTTGCTTAGTGGCGATTCCTCTTTGTGTATTCCCTATTCGAAAAATTGGCTCATTGCTGATGAAAAAAGCACTCGATCTTCAACAAAGAGCAGGCGGCTTATCCTCGGTTTTGAATGAAAACCTATCCGGACCCGCAGAAATTCGCTCACTTAATTTACAAGATCGTGAAATTGGGCGCTTTCGTGAACAATCTGAAAAATTTTTAACCGCTCGGATGAAAGTCGTCAAATACTCTCATATCCTGACGCCGTTAATTGAAATCATCACCGCTACCGGAATCTCAGTAGCTATTTTCCAAGCCGCCCGCACATCTATTCATTTGGATGCGGTAATTCCAGTAATTGTGGCCCTCTACATGTCTTACGAACCAGTTAAAAAACTCGGATCTATCCACAACACGACCAAAGAAGGCTTAGCATCTCTTAAAAGGTTACATGAAGTGCTCTATGCAGAGGAAACGATAACTGAACCACAGTCCCCCACCCCGCTCAAGAAAATCAATGGGAAACTAGAGTTCAATAATGTATCGTTTCATTACCCACTGCTTGAAGAGGGAAAGATAAAACAGGCAACAGCACTTGATTGCATGAATTTAACAATTGAACCAGGTGAAGTAGTTGCAATCGTTGGACCAAGCGGTGCAGGAAAAACCACTTTAGCCGGATTGCTCAACCGCCTGCACGACCCAACATCAGGAAGTGTGCTCCTGGATGGCAAGGACCTTCGAGATCTTTCACTTGTGGAACTCAGGGAAGCAATTGCGTCCGTCCCACAAAAACCTTTTCTTTTTGACGATACTATCGGGGAAAACATTAGACTTGGACAATCTATTCATTCGACGGGCACAGTTGAGGATGCTCTTAAAAATGCAAACGCCTGGGAATTTGTATCCTCCATGGGTATGAAAACCAATCAGAGAATTGGGGAAAAAGGAAGCCGGGTTTCAGGAGGTCAATTACAAAGACTGGCTCTAGCTCGGGCTTTTTACCGGAACTCCCCTATCCTTCTTTTGGATGAAGCCACATCTGCACTTGATACAGAAAGTGAAGAAAAAATACACCAAGCCATGAAAAAGCTTACCCAAGGGAAGACCACTATTATGATAGCCCATCGTTTTAGTTCGATTCGCTTGGCAACCCGCATCTTAGTAATGAAAAGTGGAAAGATCATTGCCGACGGTTCTCACGAAGAAGTTTACAAAAATTGCCATCTTTATCGCACACTTTTCGATAACCAGACTGAATAATTTATTTTAGCAATCGGAGCTTTCTTTCTTCTTCTGAAAGCACTGGATATAGATCTGCAAACCGTCGCTTGGAGGGCCATTTGGAAAAGACTCTGTAGGTTTTAATCGCATTGGAATAACCGAACGAAAGAAAGTAAGTGAATGGCAACAAAACCAACTGATCAAAGGCAACTCTAACCAAACTCCATGAGATTGATAAAAAAGAAGATAACCCGAATGAAGGACAAAAAGTAGTGTCGAAAAAGGCCCACCCGCTAAAATAAAAAAATATTTGTACTTCGCTAAACTTTTAACAGAAAAGGTTGTTAAGCCCTCCTGACCATGTCTAAGAGAAAATTCAACAGATAAATTCTTCCCCAACCTGAAAAACTTCCCGCCAGGTCTGCCGACTCGAAGCGTTACCTCACTAGAGGTCAGAAAACAGGCAACAAGTGAATGACCAAGTTCGTGAAAAAAAGTTGCCAAGGGACGAATTAACCAAATTCCAAGCCAGGCTATCATAATATAGGGAATACCGCTCAAACTAAAATAATCAATGGATGACATGGAAAAGATTTAAAATTAAAAGAAAAAGGATTGATACAGGATGGTGCTTAATGCAAGGTTTCGAGTTGTTGATTGATCATTCATGTTTCGTTTTTTTAAGCAAGTATTCTCAAGTAAGAAACTTGAAGTGCGGGTGCCTCACGCTCGTGGATTACCCCTTACCGACATGAACCAATACGGCGAAGAAGCGGAATCCAGGCAATGGATAGGAGTCGACTTGGATGGAACGTTGGCTGAGGCTGAAGCATGGAAAGGTTTTGAGCATATCGGAAAGCCAGTACCCAATATGGTTAAAAGGTTAAAGATTTGGTTGGAACTTGGTTACCGCGTTAAAATTGTTACCGCACGGGCACAAAACCCCGACCTAGCAATACCACCAATATTAGAATGGTTAGAAAAGCATGGTCTTCCACAGTTAGAGGTAACCAATGCTAAAGATATGGACATGATCGAATTATGGGACGATCGGTGCGTTCAGGTTATACCCAACACAGGAAACCCAATCGGGCCTAATCCTGACCCCTACCGGCAACGATAATCTCCCAAGGTTTTAACCTACTGGAAAACTTGAATTGGTGGGGCAAAATTGTCGGATCGGGAGTAGGTATGCTCGCTGGTCCCTTATCTGCATTGATTGGGGGTGCTATAGGGCACTTCATTGATCATAAAAGTAAAGAACCTGCGGAAGAAAAAAGAGCTAAATTAATGTACTACGCTTATTTTTTTTCTTCTGCAGCAAAAGTCGCCAAAGCTAATGGGAGTATCTCAGAAATGGAAATCCTGAAGGTTGAAAACTTGATCCAAAAAATGAGCCTTGCACCTAACTTGGAAAAATTTGCCAAAGATATATTTCGCAAAAGTAAGGTAAACTCGAGGCACATATCTGAAGACTTTAAGGAGTGTGCCAAGCTCGTTCGTCATGAGCAATCAATTGCTTATTCTTTCATGGGCGGACTTTTTGAAATTGCCACATGTGATGGAGTACCATCAAGCAAAGCACAAATAAAATGCCTACTATTGGGGGAGAAATATTTCAAAATGCCTCCCGGAACAATCCGCTCGTGGTATGCTGGGGGATACATCACTACCCCTTCAGGCGAGCCAGGCGACCAACTCAAAGAATGCTTCGATATTTTAGGCGTCTGCCCCAACGCAAAACATGAAGTAATCAAGAAATATTACCGAAAAAAAATTAGCACCTTTCACCCCGATTTATTAGAAAGTAAAAATTTACCTAAGGAGTTAATTATTTTGGCAAAGGAACAAGTCATTCGAGTGAACTTAGCCTATGAAAAAATAAAAGAAGTTCGTGGATTCAAATAACTATCCTACCATCTTCCATCCAATATTTTCGGTGCGAAAGGTCGGCAAGTTTTTCGTTATGAGTTACAAGTATGACCGATAAACCAGTTTGCTTAGCCATACGATCAAGCAATTCGAATACACCTTCTGAATTTGAACTGTCCAAATTCCCCGTTGGCTCATCAGCAAGTAAATACTTCGGTGAATTGGCTAAAGCACGAGCAATGGCCACTCTTTGCTGTTCCCCGCCAGATAATTTATAAGCGGGGCGTTGAGCCTTACTTTCAAGGCCAAGTTCAGACAATAGCTCATTGGCTTTTTGATTAGCACTGTACTCGTCTTTGCCCTGTTTTAAGAGAGGTAGGCGAATATTCTCAATTGCAGTTAACTCTTTAATCAAAAAATGAAACTGAAAAACAAATCCTATAAAATGATTTCTAGCTTTAGTTCGCTCATCATCCTCTAAATTTTGAACTTCTAAATCACCCATAAATACCTTTCCTGAATCCGGACGATCCAAAAGTCCCATTAAATAAAGCAGCGTACTTTTCCCACAACCTGAGGGACCAGCAATAGAGGTAATTTCTCCAGGTTTAGCTTCGAGGCTAACTCCATTTAATACCTTTACGGTTCCGTTTGCCTCTGAAAAAGAATGAAACAAATTTTCTACCCTCATGGAACCATTAGGCATCATTTTATTTTTCTGAGAACAATCCATTACAGAGTCTCTCTAATAATCTTTGCCGGTTCTATACGAGCAGCACGACGAGCAGGAATCCAGGTCGCTACAGCCACAAATACAAAAGCTATGCAACTAGCCCAAAGGTAGTGATTAAGGTCCCAATTTACCACAAAGCTATCAGTAGAAAATATTCCTCGTATTCGAAGCGGAATCATCGAAATAAGATAAGTTCCCGAAGCCGCAAACAAAGACCCGATAGTGATACCTGCGACCAGAACAATCGTGCCTTGCCACAAAAAAATTGCAGAAATATCCATCCTCGAAAAGCCCATTGAACGTAATATTGCAATATCACGAGTTTTTTCGATCACAAGAATTGCAAAGACATTGAACATGCCAAGACCAGACAGAAGAAGTATACAAGACACGGTAATTGCTGAAGAAAAACGGAGTGCCTTGAATACATCAAGCCAGACTCTTTCTCTTTCTTGCCAACTAACAACCCGATGGTTAAGAGACGATTGCAATTGGACTGCAAGTCCGGGTGCATGCTCGGGTTCATTTATTGCTATCTGAAAAACTGAACCTCCAGAGGAACTACCAAGGAAAGACCGGGCTGTAATCAAATGTATGTAGATTCGATTTTTATCGATTTGACTAACTCCAGATTCAAAGATGGCTGAGACTCTAAGGTGCAGATTGCCTGTACCCCCGACCAAACTAACCCGATCACCAATTTTTAGACCTAAGCGTTGAGAGATTCTGGAACCCAATATAACTCCCATTTGGTCAGAAGAAAAGTTATTCATAGTTCCCTGAATAATTTGATTATTCAGGTCAGATGATTGGAGATGGTCTTCCCAGCGAATACCATTCAGCACAATAGACTTTCGACGAAAGCCCGTATCCAGAACTGCGCTGCCTTCAATAATTTCAGATACTCCTAGGAGCTCAGGATAGTCATCTAAGGCATCTCGAATCAATGAAGGTTGGTCAACACCTTCATGATATAGAGAACCTTCACGGGAATGAAAAAGAAACCTGGTATCTCCATCATCGTCGACTTGTTCAACAGTTCCATATGTATCTTGAAAACGGTCAGAAATCCGAAGTGCACCGTTAGTACCTAAGATTGTTTGAATGAAAAATTTCTCAAATCCGGAGGTTTGAGCCTGGGTGACCACAAAAAAAGAAACTCCAAATACAATTCCAGCTAAAGATAAAAACATCGGCCTCTTTCGAGCAATTACGAAGCGCCAAGCTAATTTGAAACAGAGCATTAGACGACATCCTCTATCATCTAGTTGGAAAAACTTACCATGGTAGATTTAATCCTTTCGCCATCTTTTAATAAGTGCGGTGTTTCAACCACAACTCTCTCACCTTTTTTTAATCCTTTTAAGACCTCAACAGTCCGTAAATTTTTAGAACCGATCAAAACTTTTCTAAATTGAGCCACACCTCCCTGCTCAACCACTACAAAATCACCAATTAGTGCCTTGCGGGGTATGAGCAACGCAACTTCCTTTTCTGATTTTATTATCTCAGCCCGTCCAGAACTGCCAACCGGAATTTTTTCATCACTATTATTCAACCTCAAATAAAGTTTTCGGATACCGGAGTTTGATTCGACCGTAGAGGAAAGGGCAGATACATTTGCATCAAAAATAGTTTTTCCTTGAGAGAAAAATGTAACACCAGCAGAGAGACCTACCTTTAAGCCAGGAAACTCTTCTTCATTTAAGGAAACCTCGATAATTCTTGCAGTGGAATGAACATTTCCGACGATATTTCCAGAAAAAACTTGGTTACCTGGTGCAACAAAACAGGAAGAGAAATCTCCTTTAATTGGACTCCTTATTGCCCGTTTCTCAGCTTCAGCAACGAGGGTATCCATAGAAAGGTCAAAGTTTTGTAAAAAATGAGAATCTGCTAATACCTCCAGTTTTCGTTGTGCTCGCATCCGCTCCACTTCGTTTTGCTTTTTTTCCAAGTTATGAATTGAAACTTTTTCCTCCTTGGCTAATTCACTTATTGAGAGAAGTTCTTTCTCCTGAATCTCTAAAAGTATGCCAAGAGGAGACCCCGCTTTTTTTCTTTCAGTAAATTGCTTTTTGTCCAAATTGAGGCGGTCCATCCTTCGGTTAAGGTCATCAAGTTCGAGTTGGACTAATGTCTGGTTTTCATCAACTGAAAGGGTCCCCCCTAATGGCAAAAGTGCGACCCAATCTACTTTTGCATTTGATTGAGCTCGTAACTCATAAGTTGCAGCTGCATGGACCCGGACATTACCGGTAACAGAATCCCGAATCGTACCAGTCTTAGATTGAGTAACCAAAACGGTGGGGACGACTTGCCTGAAAATAAAAAAAGCAGAAAGAACAATCAGGCAAAGTATAAAACAAAATAAAGCTAGAGAACTTTTTTTCATACTTATTTAGAATTTGGGTAGTTGATAAAGGTTTCAAACATTACAATCTGTTCATACTGGTCAAGCAGGACCATAAATTGACAGACTGCTTCTAAATTCTCCAATTGAGACTGATCCAAGGCAACCCTAGCAGAAAAATGGTCAGCGGGAGATATACGATCCATTTGTAATTCGATTTTGCTTTTCTCAAGCCTGTTTTCAGCTACTGAAATTAATTTTCGGCCCAACATAATTCTTTCCTTTAAAGACTTAAGTTCGCTGACCACGGAACGGACTTTATCTCGCAGTTCACGATTTTGGGTTTCAATGGTATTTTCTAATTTCAACTTCTTTGCCAAAGCAATTTTTTTTTGGCCCGTACTCTTGTGGGAATCCCAAATTGACCAACTAGCCTCCAAGCCTACTAAAAAATTGTTTCTGTCTAAACTGCTTCTACCTTCTGCAAGATCAACCTGATCTTGGAAGTATGCACCAGTAAGATTAATTTTGGGTTTTAGTTCAGCTTCCGCAATTTTTATATGCTCATCTTCAATCTTAACTTGGGTCTGTAATCTCTCGACCTCTATATTACTTAGAGAACCAATAAGTATGGGAAATTCCTGATTGAAATTATGACTTTTAGAAAACTCCCAAAAAACCTTGGTAATCTTAAGGGACAAAGGCTCATCGTATCCAGAAAGACTTACAAAATAAGCTTTATTTCTTTCTAGTGAAGTTCGTAGTTCAGCAATGGATATTTCACGGTTGAGTTGCTCAACTCGAGCTTCTTCTAAAGCAAGGGGAGTGCTTAAGTTTAATTCCAGCCTCTTTTCAATTGTTTCTACATATTGGGTGGCAATCCTGAGCTGCTCGATTGCCATCTGGCTACGATAATTTAGGGCAATAAGTTTTAGAAATACACCCCGGACCTCACCAGCAAGAGTTCTTCTTTGGACTGTGAAACTATCTTCGGCCCAAGATATATTTAGCTTGGCAATTTGCTCTCGTGCCTTCAGTGCCCCCCAATGGAATATTGGCTTGGTAAAATAGGCTTGATTAAAAG
>JABBBW010000157.1 GCA_018607205.1 Opitutales bacterium
TCCTTTTCCCTGAACTCATACGACCTAACCGTACTCGCTGAATCAGGTGGTTCAGTCACCGGTAGTGGTTCTTTTCCCCATGGGTCATTGGTCAATGTATCGGCGACTCCCAATTCAGGATATTCTTTTGTTCAATGGGTGGGTGCAGGTATTTCAGATTCTACTGCCCCAAACACGACTTTAATAATGAACAGCGACCAATCAATTACCGCCCAATTTGCCCAATCCGAACAATCTCTTTTTTCATTAGTCCTGCAAGCAAACCCTCAAAGTTCTGGTATACTCATTGGCGATGGAAACTATCCACAAGATCAGAATGTTTCAATTTCAGCTGAACCTATCGCTGGATATTCCTTCGATCGGTGGGAAGGCTACCCAATCAATAATTCTCCAGATTCCAACACTTCTTTAATCTTAGATTCAAACATCACTATCACCGCCCATTTTACCCGCATAAACTATTTAATTAACTTGGATAGCCCTGGCGGAGGAACGGTTACAGGTTCAGGTACATATGCATTTGGAAGTGAAGCTAATCTTTCTGCCGAGGCTTCCACCGGTTATCAATTTGATTATTGGAATGGCACGGGAATCCCTGACCCATTGGCTCCTGTCTTGTCCTTAACCGTTTCCCAAGATCTTTCATTGGAAGCCATTTTTTCTCCTCTACCTTACACGCTTACTCTCAATGGATCATTGGGTGGAAGTGCCTCTTTTTCAGGAACCAATCCTTTTTCGTATGATAGTAATGTATCCATTACCGCGACAGCTAACGCGGGGTACACCTTTATTGGTTGGACGGGGCTAGGCGTAACCAACTCCGATGCTAGTTCCACCACGGTTCATATTACCCAGGACCGTAACCTGACTGCTTCTTTTGAAACCGTTGATTTCTCACTTATTGTCCTCCAAAATATTAGCAATGCGGGCACGGTTTCAGGGGGTGGGTTTTATCAGGCTTTTGAATCTATCCCGGTATCTGCGTCCATCAATCCCGGCTACCAGTTTTCCCATTGGTTAGGATCGGGCATTGAAGAACCCCTAAATCCACAAACTCGGATTTTGCTAACCAAGGACTCCTTAATTACCGCTTCTTTTTCTTTATCCGAATTTTCTCAGTATATTGAAGCAGTGGCGTTGAATGACAGTTGGTTCTCTTCTTGGTTAGGATCGATTTTTCAGAGCTCTACGGGTTGGATTTATCACTGGTCCTTAGGTTGGCTTTTTCCCCAACTGGATGAATCAGGAATTTGGATATGGCAGGAAGGACTTGGCTGGCTATGGACGCAAAAAGAAATTTTCAGCCAGAATTTTCTTTGGCAATCTTCTATTGAAAATTGGATTTATTTAAATTCGGAAGAAACAACCGGTCCCAGGTTTTTTGATTACCAATCAAACAGTTGGAAAGATTGGTAAATTACGGGGAGCAAAGAATGCTTACATGGACTTACGACCATCCAAGGCACTTCTCAAGGTAACTTCATCCGCATAAGTCACCCCACCACCGCTGGGTAACCCAAATCCAATTCGGGTAACCTGAATCTCCCTTTTACCAAAAATTTCCTGATTCAGGTAATGGCAAGTCGCCTCTCCCTCCATATCATTTCCTAGAGCAAGAATAACTTCCTTAACCTTTCCATCCTCCAAGCGGTTTTCGAGCGATGTGAGATTGAGGTTTTCCGGGCCAACTCCGCGAACCGGAGCCAGTTTTCCGTGTAAAACATGATAAAGGCCGCGAAAAATTCCAGCTCTCTCCATGGCGAATAAATCGGTCACTCCCTCCACGATACACAATTGGGAACTGTCCCGCTCCTCAGAAGCACAAAGGCTGCAAAGTTGATTTTCAGCCAAGTTCCCACAGGTATAGCAGGGTCCCAGAGCTTCAGCCGCCTGGGTTAAACAATCAACCAGGCCAGTGCTGGCCTTCGGGTTTTCTACAATTAAGTGGAGTGCGACTTTCTCCGCTGAACGGTATCCCAATCCGGGCAAGCTTTTAAGTGCCTGCACCAAAGCTTGGTACTGCGGAGTCAAATTAGCTGATGGGATTAAAAGAAGCCGGGCATTTGCACGCCACCGGTAAGACTGCCCATGGCATCGTCTCCCTTCTTTTTTGCCTGTTCGGCTGCATCGACAACTGCCTGAAGAATAGCTTCGGAAACAAACTCCGGATCTTCTTTGAGGAATTCTGGATCAAGTTTTAAATCCTTAAACTCTCCCTGGCCTGTTATTTTAATAGAGACCGCACCGCCACCACCACTGACCTCGAGAATCTCCTCGGAGAGTTTGGCTTGTGCCTCCTCCATCAGCTTTTGCATTTTTTGTGCTTGTTTAAGAAGTTTTCCTACGCCTGGCATGGTTTGAATAAAAGGGTTTCAACTACTCGCTGGCAAGAAAATCTTCGTACCCGGTTTGAAAATCAGAAAACTGTGGAACCCACCCAAAAACTTTTTTAATTTTGGAATTTTCCACCCGTCGGTTCGGACCATGATCTTCCGAGGCACCAATGAACTCGGGTGCTTGTACCCCCACCCGATCCGCCACCCAGTTCGCAATTTCTCCCCGGGTTGCATGTTGTCCATCACAGGCATTAAAAATTCCTCCATCTACCAAATCCTCTGCCTCGAGAATAGCAAGCAGGGCAGTTGCCGCATCGTCTCGATGGATAAGATTAAGTATCCGTTGTGGACATCCAGACATCGGGTCTCCCCGGCGAATTTTATCGACCAACAAATGCCTACCGGGCCCGTAAAGTCCAGAAAATCGAATCACGCTGCGCCTCTTGGCAAGCTCTGCGGATGCATGCAGGCAGGCTTGCTCAGCATTGACCAGAATTTGACCACGCTCGGATACACCACTGGTGTCAGATTTTTCATTAACTAAACTCCCGTCGGTTTGTGGATAAACCGAGCTGCTGCTGGTAAAGACAAGGTTATTTACCCGGCTTCCATTCTGCTTGATCCATCCAAGCACCGAGTGCATTCCCTTGAGGTAGGAATCCCGGTATCCATCAATACTGGGAGAAGCTGCTCCCACACAGTTGACCACATGATCAAAATTACCCGGTAATTCATCCCACCAACCACTTTCATGCAAGTTTCCCTGTACTGTGTGTAGGCCAAGATCTTTGGCCTCGGCCACTTTTTGTGGGTTTCGTGTTAAGGCAGAAACCGACCATCCCAGTTCCATGCATCGGCGGGCCAATTCCATACCCACGAAGCCACATCCAAAAATAATTACTGAATTACTCACGAATGCGTATCCAATGGGCAGAGGATGGAATGTCAAGCCACCTACTTATACAGCCCCCAAAGTTTACGTCTTGTAAATCTCCCCATTCCTTGGCACATCCTTATTCCCTATGCATGTTTTGTTTGTATGTTGGGGAAATATTTGCCGCTCGCCCGCGGCTGAATGCACCTTTCGAAAGTTGCTCGAAGAAGGCGGACTTTCGGATAAGATTACCTGCGATTCTGCAGGTACCATCGGTTCCCACCAGGGAAACCCGCCCGACTCGCGCATGCGTCAGGCCGCCCAGGCTCGGGGCCTCACCATTACCGGTTCTGCCCGTATGATCAATGATGAGGATTATCATAAGGCCGATCTGATTGTAACCATGGACGATTTTAATTTTTCCGAGGTTAGTAAACTGGCACCCGACCCTGTCCTCAAGAAAAAGATGCGCCCCTTTTGTGACTTTGTAAGCACTGAAGATCGCGAGGTGCCGGATCCTTATTACGGAGGCGTATCCGGGTTTGAAAAGGTACTCGACTTGATGGATGATGGTTGCCAGAAAATCCTCGAACATATTCAGAAAAACCCTGCTTAAAAACCAAACCTCGATCTACATGAATTCAATTGATCGAGCCATATCTGAGTCCACTGGTTCCCCCTTCCAACTACATACATCTGCCTCCATCGCAGGAGGGTGTATTAACGAGGCATTCTGTATTGAAGGCAAAGATGGCCGGCAATTCTTCGTAAAGAAAAACCAGGCATCCTTTCTCTCATTTTTCAAGGCAGAGGCACAGGCACTTACTGAGATCCGGGAAACACAAACAATTCATGCGCCTGAAGTGATTGCTCATGGAAAGGAGAAAGATAAGGCCTTTCTGGTTCTTGAATTTATGAAAGAAGGAACCACATCTCCATCCGGACAGGCTAAGCTTGGCACCCTGCTTGCGAAAATGCACCGAGTCGAACAGGCTCATTTTGGTTGGGGAATGGACAACTGCATTGGAGCGACTCCCCAGCCCAATCCAAAATCAAATAACTGGTCAGAATTTTACAGGGACCATCGCCTTTCCCACCAGTTTGATCAAGCTGCCCAAAAAGGCAGACGCTTTGAGGGGGCCAATGATTTACTCGACCAGATCGATTCCTTTTTTTCCACCTACCACCCCCACCCCTCTTTACTCCACGGAGATTTATGGGGTGGAAACGCCAGTTACGACTCTGCCGGTATGCCCTTTGTCTTTGACCCCGCAAGCTACTATGGCGACCGGGAAACCGACCTTGCTTTTACCTATATGTTTGGCGGTTTCACCTCTGCTTTTTATCAGGCTTATGAAGAGGAATACCCCCTGGAATCAGGCTTTAAGGTTCGTAAAATCCTCTACAATCTTTACCACGAACTCAATCATTTCAACCTTTTTGGTGGAGGGTATGCATCCTCCGCCCAATCGAGTATTAATGAACTTCTGAAGCAGGCATGAATCAACTCCCCCAACCCCAAGTTCTTCTTTCCGCAGATCGTATTAAAGAACGCCTGGTCACCCTCGCTGGGGAAATTAACCAGCACTATGCTGGCAGGGAAATCCTGCTCGTTTCCATCCTCGATGGCGCCCTCATTTTCACTGCTGATTTATTGCGACTACTCAACCTGCCCACTCAGTTAGATTGCATGCGTATTTCAAGTTATGGGAATTCCACCTCCGCAGAATCGGCCCCCCGAATCACCGGGAGTTTAAAATCTGACCTTAGCGGGCGTGATGTCCTCTTGGTCGACGATATTCTCGATACCGGAAAAACCATGCAGCGGGCAACGGAGGAAATCTCCACACTCGGTCCAAAATCTTTGCGCACCTGTGTCTTTCTAGACAAACCCGACAGACGGGCGAACGGTTTTGAGGCAGACTGGTCGGGCTTTACGATCGCAGATGAATTCGTGGTCGGATATGGACTCGATTATGCTGGTCGCTACCGCGAACTTCCCTACCTTGGGGTACTGCCCAAAAGCTCCCCACAACCTTCTCTTTGATATGCAAAAATCTACCAACCCACTTCGCCGTGTTTATGAATGGACGCTCTCCCTGGCGGAGCGCAAACTTTCCGGACTTTGGTTAGGGTTGCTCTCTTTTGCTGAGGCCAGCTTTTTTCCCATTCCACCCGATGTCCTACTCATCCCCCTATGCCTGGGAAGTTTGCGCAAGGCCTTCAAGTTCGCCCTGATCTGCTCGGTGGCATCCGTACTTGGTGGCTTGGCCGGGTATGCTATTGGGGCTTTTGCCTGGGAGAGTACATCCGCTTGGTTTTTTCAATATGTTCCAGGATTTACCGCAGAGAAGTTCGATAGGATCCAGGAATGGTATACTGAGTGGGGCTGGCCCCTGGTCTTCCTCGCTGGGTTCTCGCCCATTCCTTATAAAATCTTCACCATTGCCAGCGGGGTCTTGGGCATGGCCCTTCTTCCCTTTATTCTAGCCTCTGCGGTTAGTCGCTCGGCCCGTTTCTTTTTGGTCGCAGCTCTGGTGGCAAAATTCGGGGAACCGATGAAGGAAAAAATCGACAAGCACTTCAACCTGCTCGCCCTCGTCTTCGGTCTGCTGCTCGTTGGTGGTTTTCTTGCCCTGAAACTTTTGCGTTAATTAAAGACCGTTTAAAATTCGTTCACTTCCAAACGTTCCATATACTCGGAAACATTACAGGTGAGCATCCGTGCCTTACGGGTGGAAATTTCTAATACTTTGTTGACCACCCCATCAAGAAATGAACGGTCGTGGCTTACAATCAGAGCGGTTCCTTCAAACAAGTTTAATGCCTCCTGTAAAACTTCTTTACTGCGGATATCCAAGTGATTGGTCGGTTCATCCATAATAAGAAAGTTACATGGCTTCATTAACAATTTAGCGAGGGCCACACGGTTGCGCTCCCCACCAGAAAGAACCGATGTTTTTTTAAAGGCATCATTACCGCTAAAAAGAAGAGCTCCCAGCGCCGCACGTGGATTGGCATCCGGATTATTTTCACATACCTCCTCGACTTCTGCCAAGACCTCATTGCTAGGATTAAGCTCCTCTGCCTGGTGCTGGGCAAAATAACCGATCACAGTATTAACCCCAATGTCCCGCTCTCCATTTTGGAATGGCTCGACACCCGCGAGTACCCGGGCAAGGGTTGATTTACCCGCTCCGTTTACTCCGACCACTGCAATACGGTCACCCTTCTCGATACGGAAGTCCAGCCCATCAAAGACAACATTATCCCCGTAGGCCTTGGTCATGCCCTGCAATTCGACCACTTTCTGACTCGCGGGAGGGGATGGGGGAAAACGAAAATAAATCTTCTTTTCCTCTGCCTCCGGCTTGATGATTTCCATCTTTTCCAAAGCCTTAATCCGGCTCTGTACCATGGCTGCCTTTTTAATATTGGATCGGAAACGATTAATGAATTCCTTTTCCTTTTGAATTTCTTTCCTCTGATTTACCTGTGCTTTGCGCTGTCTTTCGAGGCGAGCGGCACTTTCTTTCAAATAAAAAGTATAGTTCCCCTTGTAACTATTAAGGGCACCAAGCTTCAATTCCATGGTCCGTTCCGTTACATTCTCCAAAAATGCCCGGTCGTGAGAAATTACAAGGATCGCGCCCTGGTATCCCTTGAGGTAATGCTCCAACCAATTTTGCGAGACCACATCCAGGTGATTGGTCGGTTCATCCAAAATAAGTAGGGAAGGAACCTGCAAAAGCAATTTCCCCAGGGCTATGCGCATTTGCCAACCACCGGAAAACTCGTCCACCGGGCGTTCAATATCTTCCTTGGAAAAACCCATACCCATCAAGACTTTTTCGATTCTTGAATTCATTTTTTCTGGCTCAAAACTGGAAAGTTGAGTTTCCCACCCCCCCATTAAATCGATAAGGTCGTAAAATTCTTCATCCTCCGGATCCAGTTCGGCAAGCTTTGCCTCAGCCTCATCGAGTTTGGCCTTTAATTCAGCAACCCCGGAAAACGCTTTGCCCGCTTCCTCCCGAACGGTCCCACCGGATGCATGAACACCATCCTGAGGCAGGTAACCCACCGTGGCATAGTCAGGCTTTTCAATACCACCATCATCGGGAACCGCCTCACCCATCAACAAACGTAATAAAGTGGTTTTACCCGACCCATTGGAACCAACAAGAGCGATCCGCTCGCGTGGCCCAATCGTTTCAGAAATTTCGTTAAACAATTTTTTATGCCCATAAGACAGAGTAACCTCGCGAATAAAAATCATCCGAGAACCCTATCCAAATCAACTCGTACGATCAATGACATTACCCTTTCACAAGGTATGGAATTGTTTAAGTTGAAAAAAAACCTATTTACTTTGAAGTTTTGTATCAGAAATATCGTCCCATGGATTGCCGTGGGATTATTGGGCTCCTGCTCAGTTCCAGACTTAGCAGATCCAAAGGTTTTAGAAGAAGCCAAGATGGAAGCTATACCCTTGGAAACACTGGAAAGAAAACTGATGTATGGGATGCTACAACTTTATGTCGACCAGGAGGAAATCCCTTACACTGGATGGATTAGGCAAAACGATGCAAATCAAAGCCAGTACACAATGGGGTATTTAAAGAAGGGTCGCAGGGAAGCACGCTGGATAAGCTGGGATGAAAACGGAACAAAACGCACAGAAATCGAATGGAAGGAAGATCGTATGGAAGGAACCTTCAGGGTTTGGCACGGCAATGGAAGGAATAAAGTGACCGGACAAACCACCGATGGAGAAGTCGATGGAAAATGGCTGGAGTACTATTCAACTGGTAAAGTTGCCTGTCGATCACTCAACCAAACCGGTCACCTTGTTGAAATCGAGGTTTGGCGACCTGACGGTTCTCTTTGCCCTGATTCAAGAGTGGTCAATGGGAATGGCTCCTTTCTTCGTTATTTTGAAAATGGAAAAATCGAGCACCTCAGAGTTTTTAAGGATGGGATAGAAACTTCCCGTAAAATCTTCGATTAACGATAAACGATATCACACTTAGGCAAAGCCGACTGCAAGCGGATGAGCTGATCTTCATCATAGGGATTACCCACCAAAACAAGTGTCCGTAACGATCGCGTATTCATCAAAGGAGTGAGGTCACTTATTTGATTATGAGCCAAGTTAAGCACCCGTAATTGACGCATTCCAACCAAGGGAGAAATATCTTCTAAATAATGGTTACTTTCCAGATCTAATTCTCGCATGGAAGTTAGTCCGCTTATAGGCCTGAGATTAGTGATTTGGTTACCGCCAAGCTTTAACTCTTTTAGTTGTTTTAAATTTTTTAATGGGGCAAGGTTGGAAATTTCATTTTGTTCCAAATGTATTTGTTCAAGCATGGTTAAATCAACCAATGGCCAAAGGTTGGAAATTTTATTGGACGATAAGCGCAACCATTCGAGTTGTTTTAAATCCGAGACCGGAGAAATGTCTTGAATTTGGTTATGAGATAAAAAGAGGCTTTTTAATTGCTTGAGAGTAGATAGGTCACTGAGGTTTACCACCTCATTCCTGGTAACATACAGGGTTCTCAAGTTTACTAGTTTGGAAAGCGGAGAAAGGTCACGAATCGATTGCTCGTCCAAGGCAAGACTCCAAAGATTATAGAGCCCTGACAGCGGCGTAAGATCGGAAATCCGAGAGGTTGCATTCTTATGTTTGGGCAGTCCATACAAACTAAGGACCTGTAGATTATTAAGTCCAGCAAGGGGGGTTAAATCGCTTACCGGATTTTGCGATAGCCTTAACCATTGTAATTCGTGCAAAAATGAAAACGGAAGAAGATCTCGAATTCCTTCCTCGGAAAACTCCAGTTTTTTCTTTTTCTCCAACAACGCACGGTGGGCCAAAACAACGGTTTTCAAACCACCAAACGGAACCGCCTCCGTCTCGGTCGGTTTAATTTTAAGCATCCGAAAAAACTTCGCTTGAGATATGGCTTTTTCTTCACCCCCAACAATACAAAATAAAATGGGTAAAAGCAAAAAGAGGAAACGCACAATTTTTAAATAAGTTTGTACCCTCCCTTAAGTCAAGCACTTGTATAATAGATCGACCGCTTAAAACTCAATACGAACTGATGATAAAGCGTCTTGAATTTCGACTTTTCGATTATCCGTCAAATTATTATCGTAGATGTACAACTCAGCTAGTTGATTCATTTCAATGACCGACGGATCCTCTGCGAGCAAATTATTATTGGCATATAATCCACGCAAATTTCCCAGGTCCTTGATTGGGGATAGCACGCTTACTTGATTGGAGTCAATCAACAGAGTTGATAACTCGCTCATCTGATTGAGGGGAGAAAGATTAGAAACTGAATTTTGAGAAAGGGCGAGGATTCGCAGGTTATTCAAAGTTTCAATTCCTTGAAGGCTGGTTACTTCGTTTCTTGAAAAATCGGCCAACCATAGGTAGGAGCGACCCTCAGCAACATTTGAAAACCCTGAAAGATCTTGGATTTTATTATTTGAAAGGTTTATTTCCTTCAAACCATTAAGATTTCCAAGTACGGAAATATCGGAAAAGTTATTGTCCTCAGCATAGAGGACTGAAAGATCAACCATTTGTCCAATTGGGGATAGGTCGAGTACTTGGTTTCCCCCAAGGTCGAGCGTTTTTACTTTAGTCAAATTAGCTATGGCCTGAAGGCTGGACACAACATTTCCTCGAAGGTTTAAATCTTCCAACAATTTTAAATTACCCAGATGCTCAAGGGAGGAAAGTTTGTTGTCGGCCAAACTTAGTTTCACCAACCGAGTAAGCCCGGCGAGGGGGGAAAGGTCAGAACCGGTCAAATCCTCCAATTCATTATCGTCCAAAATTAATTCCTTTA
>JABBBW010000187.1 GCA_018607205.1 Opitutales bacterium
CTTGAACAACGCCTCGGTTTTATTAATGAAGTTGGCCTGGGCTACTTAGGGTTGGATCGGCCTTATCGAAGTTTAAGTGGTGGAGAAGCCCAACGTGCCCGACTCGCCACCCAACTGGGCATGGGCCTCGTGGGAGTGATCTATGCCTTGGACGAACCAAGTGTGGGCCTGCACCCTGCCGACCATGATCGATTAATCAATGTATTGCTAGGCTTGAGAGACCGTGGAAATACGGTGATCGTGGTGGAGCACGATGCAGAAACCTTGAGGGCTTGCGATCATTTGATCGAAGTGGGACCTGGTCCCGGTACTGAAGGTGGAAATTTAATTTTTGAAGGGGATTTAAAGTCCTGTATTAAATCTAAGGAAAGTAGGAGTGGTTCCTTTCTTTGTGGTGAAGAAAAAATCGAACGGAATGGGAAAGTAAAGAAACCTGGTAAAGCTTGTGTTTTGGTAAAGCAGGCACGGGCAAATAACCTGCAAAAAATTGATGCCTCCTTTCCGGTTGGTCTATTAACGGTGGTTTGTGGGGTGTCTGGCTCCGGAAAGAGTTCTCTGGTTAATGAAGTTTTGGCGAAATCCGCTGCTCACGAACTTCACCGCTCAAAACAGTTACCAGGAGCACATGGAGGGATTGAAGGAATTGAAAATTTTGATCAGGCGGTCAGAATTGATCAGTCCCCTATTGGAAAAAGCCCGAGGTCAAATCCAGCGACTTATGTTAAATTGTTTGATCAGTTGCGCAGTCTCTTTTCCAAGTGTTCTCTGAGTAAAATTCGTGGGTACGGGCCAGGCCGATTTAGCTTTAATATACCAGGTGGGCGATGTGAAAGATGTAAAGGGGATGGGCTGGTCAAACTGGACATGCAATTCCTGGCCGATGTTTATGTGGAATGCGAGAGTTGTCATGGCAAACGCTATAATCGAGAAACATTGGAAGTCCGCTACCGTGGGAGAAATGTTTCTGAGGTTCTTGAATTGACGATTTCTGAAGCGAAAGAATTGTTTTCAAAACACCCTAATATTATTAATAAGTTGGAGACCTTGGATGCTGTGGGACTTGGGTATTTAAAACTCGGGCAGGCTGCCAATACATTGTCAGGTGGGGAGGCCCAACGATTAAAACTTTCCTTGGAGCTTAGCCGTAAACAAAGCGGTCGGACTCTCTACTTATTGGACGAACCAACCACCGGTCTGCACTGGGCCGACATTCAGCGCCTACTCGATTTACTCTTTAAGTTAAGAGATGGCGGAAATACTATTGTTGTAATCGAGCACAATTTGGATGTCGTTCGATTGGCCGACCATGTGATTGAAATCGGACCAGACGGGGGCAAAGCAGGTGGCAAATTGATTTTTGAAGGAACCCCCGAACAACTTGCAAAAGAAACAACCCCCACTGGGAAATTTCTTGCCAAACACCTTGCTCAATTCGCATAAGATTAGAGATGCAAGTGGGTATGCCAGATGAAATCAATTCCAAGGAAGACGAACCCGACTTACTGAGCACCAAAAGAAATGCCTTTTGGCATTTATGGAAAAGGAGGGCCTTACTCATCATCGCCCTACTCATCCTCCTGGTTCCACTGTACGGAACCTTTGAGCCGTTATTTGAATTCATCCTTTTTGCGGTATCTCTTTCTACCCTGACCTTCCCCATCTTTTTCGTACCAATCAAACGATTGGCAAAAAGAATATTTCCATCGATGCAAGATCAGCGACTGTCTGAGCTTTGTGCCGTTCTTTCTACCCTATCTCTTCTTCTTGTTCTATTATCTCCTTTATTTCTTTTGCTCTGGGATGCATCGGGAGAAAAGCAGGGCTTAATCGATGTGGTATGGTCTTTGGCCTTGGGAGAAGAATCTGCAAAAAATACCCTATTGCGCGGAGTATCCGAACAAATCCAGCAAATCCAAACCATCTTCCCGCGTCTGCCCATTGACGAAACCAAAGCACTTGAATTTGTAGCCAACTTGGTTGGGGACACCCGAGAATTCTCAGGAACTTTTATTGAATTCCTTTTTAAAGGTACCAGGGGGTTTGTTGCTGAACTTGCCCTGGCTTTGATCGCCCTTTCCTTCCTCTATGCACACGGAGGTAGTTTTGTTAGAAACACTCTCAAAGCAGGGGGATTTAGCAGTGAAGAAACTTCATCCTGGTTTCAGCTTCACCGAATGATCACCCTTCGTTTGCTCAACGACACTGTGCTCACCTCATTGATTCGTGGAATTTCCATGGGAATGGTGGCTCACTTTGTGGGAGGCTTTGTATTTCTCCCAGTCTTTTTAATAGGAGCCTTTGTTGGTTTGGTCCCAGTTGTCGGTAGTGCCATGGTTTGGTTACCCGTTTCTTCGATCATTTGGACTCGTGGTGAACCCATGACAGCCATGGCAGTGGCAGGTCTTTGTATTTTGATTAATTACCTAATCAGCCGTGCAAGAGCTGGTATGGGCAAGAGATTGCACGAGCAGGGTGCCTGGTTAAGTTTTATGCTATTCCTAGGAATTATCGGTGGCATATTAGCCTACGGGCCACAAGGATTTGTAATCGGACCAATGGCAGTGGTACTAGCTTATGGACTGGTACGTTTCCTCAGTGAACAGTCTGGGGAAAGAACCTCTCTTTGATCGGATTTATTTTCTAATGGTTGGCCACAGGCAAGTAAGCCTGCCTAGTACACCCTCAAGCCAAAGATTGGCAAAAGGATTTTAATCTATCCAAGCCCTTCTCAATAATCTCGTCTGAAGTTGCATAACTCAGGCGGATGTAACCATCAGCACCAAAGGCGTGACCCGATACGACCGCCACATTTTCCTGCTCCAATAAGCGAGCTGAGAACTCTTCCGAGGATAAACCAAAGGAAGATACCTTGGGGAATAAATAAAAGGCTCCCTGTGATCGTAAGCATTCAATACCCGGGATGGCATTCAATCCATCGAGCAAGAGAAGCCGGCGGCGGTCAAAATGTACAAGCATATCCTGGACAGCCTGCATCGATTGATCCCAGTTTTGTACTGCCGCTAATGCTCCGTATTGAGCAAAGGTAGTTGCATTGGAAGAAGTCTGGCTCTGTAGGTTGGCCACAGCCTTGGCTATGGTAGGGTTGGCCACCAAGGTACCAAGTCTCCAACCAGTCATGGAAAAGGTCTTACTGAATCCAGAGACTGTAATTACACGATCCCGGGCTTCATCAGAAAAAGATGCAGGGCGATGGTGAACTGAACCGTCGTAAAGTAAATACTCATAAATCTCATCAGACATGACCAATATGTCCTTGCGAATGGCCAGATCAAGAATCGCTTCCATTTCCGATCGATCATACAAACAACCAGTTGGATTGGATGGGCTATTTAGAATTAATAATTTAGTTGCAGGAGTAAGAGCCTCTTCGATTTGTTCGGGTGTAATCTTAAAACCTTGATCATCCCCGGCTAAAACAATTTTTGGGGTGGCTCCGGCAAGCTTTGCCATCTCGGGATAACTAACCCAATATGGGGCTGGAATCAGAACCTCGTCTCCGGGGCCACAGGTGGCAAGAATCGCGAGGTAACAAGAATATTTACCACCTGGACTAACCACGATCTGTGCAGGATTGGCTTCGGCGATAACGCCGTTTTGATGGTATTGATCAGCCAAGGCCTGGCGTAGTTCAGGAAGGCCAGGAGCAGCTGCATATTTAGTTTTGCCGTCGATAAGGGCTTGGGCACAAGCATCCTTGATAAATTGTGGAGTGTCAAAGTCTGGCTCTCCGGCTCCAAATCCACAAACGTCGTGCCCGGCAGCCTTAAGGGCCTTGGCTTTGGCATCAACTGCCAGCGTGGGAGAAGGGGCGATATTTTTTGCCCAAGAAGATAAATAATCCGAACTCATGATTGTTGTGGAAGAGAAAAAATGGAAAGCTCAAATCGAGCAAGATGATTTAGTGTAAAAGTTTCTTTTTTAAATGGAATCCAGGCTAATGGAAGATAAGCCAAGGGGTTGAGACAAACCGGAAGGTTGAAAAGCAGAGACCGGCAGGTCGAGGTCATGGGCAACCGCCTGCAATTCAAAACGTGTGCGGGACTTGGAATCACGATCTTTCACATCAATCGATTTTACAACCCATCGGTTATTTACTTTCTTAAAACTTTGAAGTGAAAATATTCGGGCAGGCAGAATGCCCCCGTCCATATGCTCGATTCTTAAAGGAGCATCATAAGCATCATCCAGAGCAAGCCTAACCGACTCAAGTGACGAACTGTATGGATTACCCTTATTGGAAGGAGTAAAAACAAAGAGGTGTGCAGGGCGGCTACAAACCCGACCGGATTTTTGATATTCAAAAGGCCAACTCACAAAGGGCATTAAGAGATCGAAAGGAGAATGATTTATTCCATCTATCCATGGAGTACGCCAATTCTCAGAAGTAAGTTTCTGAGCATTTTGGTTACCCCTAGTCCATTTCCAGGCTTTAGAACCGTTAAGATCGCGGATCAATAAAAAAGAAGACAAAGGATTTAAGTCCTGAGAACTGGTAATTAGGTCGATGCGAAAAGTAGGCGAATGTGGGGATAGCCCGGATAAAAACCCATGACGTTTTTCTGGCACACCTACTTGAGGGTAGTGAGCAAACTGGAAACGGTATGAGTATGCCTGATGGAAACTTTTTTTAGGTAATCCAAAAAAACTAAGCTTAAATTGTTTGAGTCTATCCTCAGCCTGTTCAACATCTAAAACAGGAGCAAAACCGCGAGCAGGAAAGTTAGCTTTTGCGAAACCGAATGAGCTTAAAAGGTTAAACCCAAGAACAAAAATAAAATAGCGAGAATGTAATCTCACTATATCTCCTGACAAGTTTGTTAAAAAAGACTAGGGTGCAGGAGTACCCTCAGCAGCAGGAACCTCAGGTACGGGAGTTGTTGGCAAATTATCAGGAACCGCTACTTCTTCGCTAAGATCGTTAGTTTCCGATTCAGGTAATTGAAGATCGTTTGGAAGAACGGAAGGTGTGACACTACCTGAGCGTAAAAGTTCATCTCCGGAACCTGCTTCGCTTTGGTATAGAGCATACAGACCAAATGAAAGAATGAAGAAAAACAATATTGCCCAAACCGTGAGTTTAGACAATTGAGCAGCAGATCCAGCTCCCAGATATTGATCTGCAGTTCCTCCGCCAAGGGCCGAGCCCATACCTCCGGAAGTACGCTGAATCAAAATTAAAAGCACGACGGCTAAGCATAAAAGAATCAAAAGTGTTGTTAAGAATACGATCATATCAAGATAAAAAGTAACGCCTCAAAATGAAGCAATACCCTTAAAAGGCAACCCCCTTTCCTAAGACTAAAAAACAGTAGTAGTTCGAACTAAACCTCAAATTTGGTGAGCAAAGTACGAAGGTCGCTTTCATCCTTAAATGAAAAGGATATTACACCCTTTCCGGTAGACGTAGACTTGATCTTAACCTTTCGCCCGGTCGTCCGAGCAGTAACCTTGGAAAGTTCCTCATAGTGAACCGAAGAGGAGTTCTTTCTTTGCAAAGGAGCACCTGTTTGGACAAGCCCCCTAGATAACGCATCTTCAATTTGCCTAACCGTCCAGCCTTCCAAGACAGCTTGTTGACCAATCGATAATCGATGTTTTGGATCTTCTATACTGAGTAAAACCTTGGCATGACCGACTGATAATTCCCCTTCAGCCAATAATCTCTTCAATTCACCATCTAATTGTAATAGGCGCATAAGGTTGGTGATATGGGTCCGGCTTTTTCCCATGCGCTCTGCCACTTCTGCCTGAGTAAGATTGAAATCAGAAACGAGTGATTGATATCCCAATGCTTCCTCAACGGGATTGAGTTCTTCACGTTGTAAATTTTCAATCAGGGAAAGACTGGCAGAAGAAAGATCACTGGCATCGAGCAACCGAGCCAAAATGGTGGGTTTTTCCAGATATTGATGAGCCCGCCAACGACGCTCCCCGGCAATCAATTCATAGCCCTTATTAGTGGGGCGAACCACGATGGGTTGAAGGAGGCCTTCTGATTCGATACTCGCCGCCAAATCCCTAATCGCTTCAGGGTCAATGACCTTGCGAGGTTGATGTGGATTGGGAACTACTTGGTCAATGGCAAGTTCCTGCAACTGATTGCTTACCTGCTCAACCTTAGGTTCCGGTGGAGCAATTGTTACTTCTTCAGTTACCAAAACCTTTTCGGGAACAGGTTTGGAAACTGGGAGAACGGGTTCCTGGGAATGGGCAACCCCCACCCCACCACCAGCAATTAAACTACCAAGTCCGCGCCCTAATCTACGAGTTGGTGTATTCATATATTTTAATATTATTATTTTTGTGGAACAAACAATTCACGCCCAACAAATACTTTGGTCGGGTCCGCAATTTGGTTGGCATCAATAATCCAGGATACCTTGGACTTGTATTTTTGAGCAATGCTACTAACCGTCTCTCCCTTCTCGACCTTATGCACAAATCCATTCTTTGGATAATCGCTTGAGAATGTAGGCACTTTGGAATCATTGGATGTACTAGCAGATGCCGAAACTTGTTCAAACCCACGATTCATTTGCTCAATAATTTGTTGGAATTTCTTGTTCAGCTCATTCTGCGTAGAAACACGGGCTCTTTCGCTCTGCTTAAGAGCGAGTTCTAGGCCTTGTAAACGATTTTGCATTTCCAAAACGAGGGGACTCTGAGTTCCTTGGACCTTTCTCCTAGATCGATCAGCTTGATCCATGGCTATTCTTAACTGGGCATTTTCACGCCTGAGCATTTCCACTTCACTGCGTAGACCCGTGACTTCACGATTAACCAATTCTAAATCCTGTTTGATATTGGCCAATAAAATCTTTGCGTTTTCCTGAGCAAAAGATGCAACAGATAAGCAAACAAACACGGATACACCCCACACAAAAACCAAAGGCCTTTTCTTTCCCATCATAAACTCCACATCCTTAAAGTATGTACCTGTGGGTGAGAATCAAGAAATCTTTTACTTAAAATATATCTTAGAGAAATTAACTCACGAGTTTCCGAGATTCAGAGGGTAAAGAAAATGAAATATTGGATGGTAAAGAATAACCCCGCAAAAAATCGGAAACGGCGAGCATTTTACCTCCTGGTTTTTGCAACTCGCTAATGTTAATCGCACCCGAACCTGTACCGATGATTAAAGAATCAACAGTTTCCGTATACCTCTGCCCAGGCTTCAAATTAAAATCCCTCAAATCTTTTTCCATTCTGCCCACCCGTAGGATCGTTTCCCCATCTAAAAAATAGGAGCCCGGCCAACCGGTAAATGCGCGACTTCGACAAACCAATTCATCCGCAGTCAAAGAAAAATCTATTCTTCCATCCCCTTTGGTTAATTTTCTGCAATAAGTGGCATCTTTCTCTACCTGTTCAACTTTTTGAAAATTTCTAGATATTAAAGTCGGCAAAGATCGATTCATCAAAGAGATACAAGCCTTTGCGATTTTTTTACGTGCAGAAATTCCTGTATCCTCGGATGTAATATATATGCTCTCTGAATCAATAATAGGACCGGCATCCATTTGCGGAATGACTTGCATCAATGTAACCCCAGTTGTGTCCTCTCCCATGGCAATAGATGTTTCGATCGGGGATGCACCCCGATATTTAGGCAGAAGTGAAGCATGTAAATTAAAACATCCTAACGGGGCTGCGTCTAAGAGTGCTTGCTTGAGAATATGTCCGTAGGCCATTACCAAAATAAGGTCCACCCCTAGCCCATTTAACCATGTTACTTCTTCTATGCCTGGTTTATGAGGGTCTCTAACTGGAATCGAGGATTTGATTGCCCATTGTTTAATGGGATTCGACTGTAGAGTTCGTCCACGCCCTGATCGTCGGTCAGGTTGAGTTAGTACAGCGGAGATTTCAACAATATCCAAAGAGTTGCTCATAGCTTGCAAGCAAGGCAGAGCGATTTCATCAGATCCAAAAAAGGCAATCTTTACGGGCTTATTCATCAATGCAAAGCACCAACCCTATCAAGGTTTTAAACGCTCGTCAAAATTGCTTATTGGCACAAAAAAAGCCGTTTTAAAATAAACGGCCTTCATGGAAACAAAAAAACTAGTTAAATAAGTTCTGAATTTACGCTGATTTTTTTTCGTCTTGGTAGCGAGCCTCTTTTCCGGCGAGAGAAAATTTTAGAGGACATCCAGATAAACCAAACTTTTTTTGGATTCCTTTTTCGAGGTAGCGACGATACGGCTCGTCCAATTTATGTTCCTGATTGCAAAATAATTTGATTCTAAAAGGTCTTTTGTCCACTTGGACAGCGTAAAAAATCTTAAACCTTTTTCCACCAACCTTAGCTGGAGGCCGGTGTTCGAACATGTCCGAGATTAATTTGTTAAGTGCTGATGTAGAAATAGCTTTTTCCATACGGGCGTCCAAATCACGAGCGACTTGTAAAAAATCCTGCATCGCGTAGCCGGACTTGGCAGAAACAAAACAAATCGGTGAATCCGGAAGGAAAAACATCTCCTTCCGTACCGATTGCAGGTAGGCTTTGCGAAAGGCGTGCTCGTCTTCATAACCAGGCAAGGGATCTTTTCGGAAACCATCCAACGCCAAGTCCCATTTGTTAACCAAAATGGCTAGAGCTTTTCCTTCTTGAAGCGCATGGTCAGCAAGAATCTTATCCTGTTTGGTCACCCCTTCCCTGGCATCGAGCACGAGAAAAACGACATCCACTTCTTCTATCGCATGCTTGGTGCGGACAGAAGAGAAATAATCAAGCGAAGAATCGACCCGTTTTTTACGCTTCAGGCCCGCGGTATCAAATAAGCGAAATTTCCAAAGGTCTTCGCTCCCTTCGGATTGGTAATCAAGATCGAGTTCCACTGTTTCACGAGTGGTTCCAGGAACATCGCTCACAATTAATCTTTCCATGTTCAGCAAACGATTGCAAAGCGAGGATTTTCCCACATTGGGCCGACCAATGAAAGCGATGCGGGTGCGAAGAATATCCTGCTCGCCTGAAGGTAAAATTGGTGCGGGTAAAAGTTCCTGAAAAAGATCCATCAAACCATGAACTCCATGCCCATGTTCGGCAGATACTCCAACCTGACGCGAAAAGCCTAATCGCTTGAACTCTTCGAAGGAATAACCATCTTCAGGGTCATCCATTTTGTTTACGACGAGAATGGGATGCTTACCCATCTTGCGAAACTTTTGGGCTAGGGTTTGATCTAGAGGCAACGGTCCAGTGCGGGCATCCACAACAAAAAGGAGAAGGTCGGCAGCCCGTATAGCAAAATCGGCTTGCTCCTCAGTGGCATTCTGAATGTCAACCGGAGTCATTTCTGGAGTCATACCAATCCCACCAGTATCCATAAGCACATATCCTTGCGGACTGTCTGCCACCACCACATCACGGGTCACTCCCGGACGATCGTGTACAATAGATATACGCTTCTCCGCCAAACGATTGAATAATCGGCTTTTACCGACATTTGGTCGGCCCACAATGGCAATGCTTGAATTCACCAATTAAAAAAGAATTCGAACTATCACTTAGCCCGCGGCAGAAAAGGACTGTCCTTCTGCCCGTACTTGATCCGCGAATCGTTCCATCCGATTCGTAGCTTCAACTAACTTATCGTAGGAGGTAGAAAAGCTTGCTCTTATGTGTCCCTTACCATGAGGACCAAAGGCCGTACCAGGAACAACAGCAACCTCTGCCTCTCGCAATAGACGGTGACAAAATTCCACCTCATCAAGACCCGTACTATGTGAAACAGCAGGAAATGCATAAAAAGAACCACGGGGCAAGTGACAATCGAGCCCCATTTCATTAAACCTGCGAACTACAAAGTCTCTGCGTTTTGCATATTGATCGCGCATTTTGGCTACCTCTTCAGATCCATTGCGTAAGGCTTCGATGGCTGCTTCCTGACTCAGGATGGGTGCACACATCATGCAATACTGGTGAATTTTCATCATTGCTTCGATCAACCAATC
>JABBBW010000059.1 GCA_018607205.1 Opitutales bacterium
CTGCCCGCAGTCGAGGGTTTCATCCGGCAAATCTTGGGCTGGCGAGAATATGTTCGAGGAATTTATCATTTACGCATTCCAGAATACCGTGAACTAAATTTCCTGGAGGCCGATCGTGCACTTCCCGATTTCTTTTGGACGGGCAAAACAGATATGGCCTGTATGCGGGCCTCCCTGACTCAGGTGCTGGATACCGGGTATGGTCACCACATACAAAGATTAATGGTGGTTGGACTTTATTCCCTGCTTCACGGAGTAAGACCGGGCGAAATTAATGATTGGTTTCTTGCCAATTATGTCGATGCAGTCGACTGGGTGACCACTCCCAATGTTATTGGCATGTCTCAATTTGCCGACGGGGGAATCATGGCATCCAAGCCCTATTCCGCGACCGGTGCTTACATCGACCGGATGAGCAATTATTGTAAAAACTGCCAGTACAAACCCAAGGAATCTGTCGGTCCCAACGCCTGTCCCTTCACCACCCTGTACTGGGACTTTCTTGACCGGCACCGTGAACGGCTCCGTGGAAATCAGCGTCTTTCCATGCAGATGCGCAACCTGACCCGACTTTCGGAGGATAAACTCTCAGAGATTAGAAAAGCAGCAAGTTGCCTGCGTCATCAGTCTTAGCCCCATCCTCCATTACCCGCTCTCCCATTCGGGCATAGCCGAGTAAGTTTTCAAGGGTGTCCACTTCTTCAGGTTTTTTATCCCGTCGCCATCTTTGTATCCGTGGAAAACGCAGGGCAACCCCAGATTTATGCCTGCCAGACGATCGGGCCCCCTCAAACGCAACTTCAAAAACGATTCCCGGACGAACGGACCGGACCGGACCAAATTTCCCGGTAATATTCTTACGGACATAGCGGTCGACCTCTTTTAATTCTGCGTCAGACAAACCGGAATAGGCCTTGGCCACCGTGACCAGTTCCTGCTGTTGATCGAGGACTGCTAAGGTATAATCGGAATAAATATTTGCTCGTTTACCATGGCCGAGTTGGGCAGCCACCACCACCATATCCGCAACATAGGGATCGACCTTCCACTTGTACCAACCCCCCATTACCCGGCCAGTAGAATAGACGGAATCCCGCCTTTTAAGCATCAATCCCTCCACTCCGCGATCCCTGGATTCTTCCCGCTGCTTGGCAAGCTTATCCCAGTCCATAGATTTTACAGGCATGGAAAGTTGCAGAGGAAACCCTCCGGGTAATTCTGCAAGCATGGATTCCAACCTTTTTCGGCGATCAAGAAATGGGAGGGTTCTTATATCCACACCCTCCATCTTTAAAAGATCATAAGCCATGAAACGGACCGGTTCTTTTTTCAGGACCGAAGGCCCAGGCTCCTTTCTGCCCAACCGCTTTTGTAAACGACTGAACGAGCGCATACCCTCTGGACCCCAGGCGAGAATTTCTCCGTCTATGGCCAGTCCAGCAGGCAAATGCGGGGAGAGTTTTAATAATTCCGGAAAAGATTCCCCGACCGATTCATCCCCCCGTGTCCATAACAAACCCCCGTTTTCCTCGTTTAACAATTGGCAACGTATTCCATCCCATTTCCATTCCGCCCACCAATCTTTTAAATCCCCTAAAGAGTTAGGTTCTTCCTGTAAGGGACTCGCTAAACAAAACGGAAAGGGACGGCACCATGAATCCTCCGGTCTTTCCTCGCCCACAATCTGTTCAAATTTTCGTATTCCAGGATCCCAATCTCCAGAAATCCGCTGAGCGATAATTGCGGGATCAACCTGTCCGACCTCGGCCAGGGCCTTGCATAAATTCCCATGGGATACCCCGATACGAAAGCCCCCGGTCAATAATTTATGAAAGGGTAAAAGGTCCATTGGTCGCAAACGATTCCATGCTCTTTTCAACGCTTCTGCCTTTTCACTCCTGTCCGCATGAGCCAAAGGAAGCAGGATTCCTTGGACCACTTCGCTTAAGCTGGCGGGATCAGCCTCTTTGTTTCCTCCAATTAGAAGCGACAAGGTTTCGGCCAAATCCCCCACCCTTTCATAGCACTCGTCAATTAACCAAACCGGCCAGCCTGAGCGTTGTGATGCCCATTCCCGCAACTCTCCTGTCTTAACCACACCTTTGATCCGATTGCCGGCAAGAAACCAACTTGCCCAGCTCGCATCTTCCTTGGGGGCGTGTTCAAAATAATTTACCATTCGGGCAATCCGCTCACCAGTCTTGGTCATTTCGTCCAAGTCATGAAATAGTTCGGAAAATCCTTTCATTTGTTCACCTCTACTCTTCTCCTGTACGCTCTCCCGAGCCATCAAGCATAGAGGCATCAACTCCACGCTCTTGTAAATAACGGGCCAGGGGTTCGCCATTTCCATGGGTTAATTTTACGCATTCTGCCCCTGTTCCCTCAATCACTTCGAGTAAACCCGACCAGTCTGCATGATCAGACAGTACAAATCCACGGTCCAAGTTGCGGCGTCTGCGGGCTCCCCGAACGGCCATCCACCCCGAAGCAAACCCTCGACTGGCACCCTTGAATCGTCTCGTCCAACCAGCATCCTCCACCGCAGGAGGGGCTACAATCATTGAACCCGCCCATTCGCCCGATCCTTCTTTTGGTTTTTGAACCTTTGGAAAGACCACCCCGTATTTTTCATAGACCGGGAGAAAGGGGTGAACCGCCCCGTGAGCAAAAATTGGTCCAATTGAAGAATCGAGACCCCGCAGTAACCGTTGTGCCTTCCCCAGGGAGTAGGCAAAAAGCATCGAAGGACGGCCGGCCTCCACATTTTCCTGCCACCAGGCATTGATCTGCTGGTGGATAACTCCCTCCTTCTGCCAGCGATAGACGGGTAGGCCAAATGTACACTCGCTTACAAAGACATCGCACTTTACAAGCTCGAACGCTTCGCAACTCCGGTCTGGTTGTGGTTTATAGTCTCCACTCACCACCCAAACCCGGCCACCCACCTCCACTCGAATCTGAGAAGAGCCCAGAATATGTCCGGCTCGATGAAATGAAACATGGGCATCTCCAATCTTGCACACTTTTCCGTAAGCTATGCCCTCCGCCTGGATCTCTTGACCCAGTCGTAATTTCAGAAGGGGCAGACAACTTTCCGAAACTAAATATCTTCCATGCCCCGGACGGGCATGGTCGCTATGAGCATGAGTAACCAAGGCTTTATCCACTCGTCCTCGTGGATCGATAAAAAAGCCACCTGCAGGACAGAACAGTCCTTCTGGCCGCACGATCATGGGTTCATCCATAAGATAAACTGGAGAGAACTCCTGAAAGAAAAATACAATCTTTCGAAGTTCGAATAAAAAAATCGGAATTTTGATTTCGCATGATCTTAAAATATAAAACCTTCGTTGTATTAATTGTTATGGCACCATATAGTTACACGCAAACGAATGATTCCTCCGATCCAATCGGCCGTTTCATTTCCGACCGTTCACGCATGGCTCCCCCAACCAAGGAAGAGTATGATCAGTTATTTGGAGACTTCAATAAAGGTTCTGAATCCGCAAAGCAGGAATTGATTGAGAGACATATCCGACTGGTTGCATCGATTGCCCTTAAATTCCGTCAGGTAAATGTCCCAATGGAGGATGTAATGGCTGAAGGAATTCATGGACTTATTATTGCGATCGAAAAATTTGATCATACCCGGGGGATCAAACTTAGCACCTATGCCGCCTGGTGGATCCGTCAGCGCATCCAGCGATTTGTCAGCAAAATGGCCGAGGCGGTTTCTATTCCTCATGATGTTTCCCAAGGCAAAAGAAAAGAAAATAATCTCCGTACAGAACTTCAGATTTCCTTGGGTCGCGACCCTACTGACGATGAAGTCAAATCCGCTCTGGATGACACCCGTAATTTGTCGAGTCGGGTAAAATATGCTCCTTCCAGCACCATGTCCTTGGACGAACCATTTTCCGATGATTCTGACCATTCACTCATCGATGTAATGACTGATGAAAAAGAAACCCAGCAATCATACCGTGAGGATGGTTCTTTAGCAGATGACATTCGGGTGGCCTTGGGCTTTCTTGATCAAAGAGAACGAAAGGTATTAGGTATGCGCTTTGGTTTAACCAAAGATAAAGAATCGATGAAATTAGATGATATCGCAGAAATTCTTAATGTTTCCGGGGAACGTGTACGCCAGTTAGAAGCACTTGGCTTGAGAAAGTTACGGGCCGTGGTGATGAACAATGGAAAACTAGATTTTCGCAACTTGGACAAGTTAGTTGGTATCGAATTGCGTGGCAAAACCAAGATGAGTCCTTTACAACTCTCTTTAATCTTGGACAATGCCGCGTAATTCATGATTTCTAGCTTATCTAAGTGGGTCTGCCCTCCCCCAGAGACTCAAGGTGAACCTGATTCCACTCAAGATAAAGTGGAATGGTTCCGCTGTGTTCCATACATCCTCATTCATCTGGGTGCTCTGTTTGTCTTCTTTACTCCGTTTGCATGGCCTTGCTTGTTCGTACTCTTGCTTTCTTATTCGGCACGCATGTTTGCGATCACTGCCTTTTACCACCGTTATTTCTCTCACCGCACCTTTAATACAGGACGAATTGTACAGTTTTTGGGAGCTTTTGTCGGTTGTGCATCTGGACAAAGAGGACCTCTTTGGTGGGCCGCACACCATCGTAGACATCATCGGCATTCTGACACCGATAAAGATTCGCACTCTCCCCATCACAAAAATTTCCTCTGGAGTCATACCCTTTGGTTTATGACTGATTATGCCCTCCCCACCTTTCTCAAAGAAATTCCAGACTGGGCAAAATTCAAGGAACTCCGCTTTATCAATCGCTATGATTGGATTGCAGTTCTCATGCTCGCTTTAGGATGTTATTTTTTGGGAGAATGGTCGCTATTCCAAACCTGGACTGGAATAAATGGGTTAGGTATGTTGGCATGGGGATTTTTTCTTCCCACCGTCTTGCTCTATCATGCCACCTTCTCGGTAAATTCGCTCACCCACATGTTTGGTAAGAAAAAATATGAAACCGGGGATGAAAGCCGAAATAATTGGTTTGTCTCCATCATTACTTTTGGTGAGGGGTGGCACAATAATCACCACTTCTTTCCCGGCTCTGCTCGACAGGGTTTTTTACCCTGGGAAATTGACCCCACCTATTATGTACTCCGAACACTTGCCCTTTTTGGCTTGGTTCGCAACTTACGCCCAGTGCCTGCATGGGTAAAAGACAAGGCGAAACAGTGACCGGTCTAGTGGTCGTCCCCTGGCGGATATCATGAAATTAGCAGTCATTGGTTCGGGCATTTCTGGTTTAGCCTGTGCTCACCTGCTCAAAAAGAACCACGAAATCGTACTCTTCGAGGCTGCGAATAAACCAGGCGGACATGTTAACACTGTAGATGTTAATGGTCGTACAGGTGATTACAGGGTGGATACCGGATTTATTGTCTTTAACGAACAAAACTATCCAAATTTCGTCCGCCTCCTCGAAAAACTCGATGTACAATCACAACCCACACGAATGGGCTTTTCCGTACGGTCGGAAAGAACTGGTATCGAATATAGCGGAGAATCGATCCTTGGATTATTTGGCGGCTTTAAAAACCTGACTGACCCCAAACATTGGGGGATGGTTCGGGATCTTTTACGATTCCATCGTCTAGCCGAAGAAAAAGCATATTCAGATGAAACGGTGGGAGAATTTATTTCCCGTCATCGATTTGGAAAACGATTTGCTGAGGCATTCTTACTCCCCCTTGGTTCGGCCCTTTGGTCATGCTCTGTCGATCGATTTTCTTCGTTCCCTATCGAGTTCCTCACTGATTTCCTGTCCAACCACAATATGTTACAGGCCTACAATCGGCCAGTTTGGAGGGTCCTGCAGGGAGGATCAAGAACCTATGTTGACAAAATCGTACAGGGACTTGGCGATCGTCTACGACTTTCCACTCCCATTCGTTCCGTTCAACGATCCGAAAATGGGGTAACCCTAAGCCTGCCAGATGGGAGTACCCAAAGGTTCGACCAAGCCATTCTTGCCTGCCATGCTGATCAATCCTTGAAAATGCTCGATGGTGCCGAGAGTGAGGAGATCGAACTTTTACAGAAGTTTCCTTATGAACAAAATAAAGTCTCTTTACATTCAGACGATCGGTTACTTCCCCGTCGTAGTTCCGCCCGAGCAAGTTGGAATGCTTACCTGCCCAAGGAAAAAAAAGATCATTCCGTAGTCACCTACGACATGAACATTTTACAAAGCCTGCCAACCAAAGAGCCCTTTTGCGTATCACTCAACCAGGAATCGTCCATCGATCCATCCTTACGCCACGCGGATTTCACCTTCGAACACCCTACCTACCATCCCGGTCGCAAGTCCGCCCAGGCCATGCACCCCTCCTTTATCCAGCGCCGGGCAATATCTCTTTGCGGGGCTTATTGGGGGTATGGATTCCATGAAGATGGATTGGCTAGTGCTCTTCGGGTGTGCAAATCATTTGGAGAAGAATTGGGATGAATAGCTGTTTGTATTTTGGTGAGGTATCTCACCACCGAAAATCTCCCAAAAAGCATGATTTAAGCTACCAAGTATACATGGGTCATCTCTTTCTTGATGAATTGGCAGATATATTTACCGGGCGTTTCTTTTGGTCAATCGACCGTTCCAACCTAGGAAGTTTCTTTCGATCAGACTACCACCGCCCTGAAATTCCTGATCTTTCCAAAGCGGTAAGGAATACCATGTCCGAACAGTTAAAAAAGGAATTTTCCGGTCCGGTATCCATCATCACTCACTTGCGCACATTTGGACACTGTTTTAATCCGGTAAGTTTTTATTTTTTATGGAATAAAGAAAAAACGCGACCGGTAGCGATGATGACCGAGATTACCAATACTCCATGGGGTGAATGTTATGCCAAGTGCTTTACCTGGGAAAATGAAGCGGAAAATAGCCGGATGGACTACGAATTTCGCAAAGAATTTCATGTCTCTCCATTTATTGGTATGGAGGTCGAGTACGATTGGCGCTTTCGTCTACCCGCCGAACGTTTTCAGGCGGACATGATTTTACGAGAAAAAGAAAAAACTTTTTTTACCGCTCACCTTCAGCTTAACCGTCATCCTTTAGACGGAAGAAACCTCGCTTGGGCACTGGGCAGGTTTCCATTTATGACCCTGAATGTAGTACGGGCAATTTATTGGAATGCATTGCTCTTGCGACTCAAGGGTTGCCCTTTTTATCCACACCCCAAACATTTGCCCGATCCTTCTTAGTTGATGAAAGCAAGCGCCCCCGTATCGATTCCCCCACCCCTTCGCTCGACCGGCGAAGACTTTGGCCTGTTTGGACGTTTACTGCTCAAACAATTTACCAAAATCAAACAGGGTCGATTAATTCTTAAATTTTCCGGTCGCGAACATGTCTTTGGAGATAGCCAGGCATCCTCCCCCATAAACATAACGGTATTGAATCCGGTATTTTTTCGCAAAGCCTGCCTTGGTGGTTCCCTTGGCGTGGCCGACAGTTATTCAGCGGGCGACTGGGAAACCAATGACCTCGTCGGCTTATTCCGTTTATTTTTACAAAACTTTGAAGTGATGGACGACCTCGAAGGCGGTTGGGCATCCCTGCTGAACAAGCTTGCCCGTTGGGGATATATGATCGGGCAGAAAAATACCGTTAAAGGAAGCCGGCGAAATATCGCCCTGCATTACGACTTGGGCAATGATTTTTATAAGCTCATGCTCGACCCGACGATGACTTATTCCTGCGGTATTTTCGCCTCCGAAGAAACCACCCTGGAAGAGGCATCCCTTGCTAAGTACGACCGCATCATCGAACAGCTTGATATTAAGGACGGGCAAAAGGTGTTAGAAATCGGATGTGGATGGGGAGGCTTTGCTAAACGCCTTCTCGATACGACCGAGGCCATTTGGACGGGTACCACAATTTCCAAAGAGCAGCATGCTTATGCCCAAAAGGTGATCAAAGAGTCTGGCCATGCCGGCCGGGCAAATTTACTCATGGATGACTATCGTACTCTGAGTGGTTCCTACGATCGCATTGTCTCCATCGAAATGATTGAAGCGGTGGGTCATGAATATTTACCCACTTACTTCACCAAAATTTCCGACCTTCTTGCTCCGGATGGAGCTGCCCTCGTCCAGGCAATCACCATGCCTGACCACCGCTACGATCAGTATTTACAAGAAGTAGACTACATACGAACCCGGGTATTTCCCGGCAGTTGTGTACCATCTGTATCTGCAATGATCTCGGCCGTAGTCAAAAAATCCGACCTCCGACCAACCGGTGTTCAGGATATTGGATACCACTATGCCCAAACCCTGCGGGAATGGCGCTTGCGCTTTTTAAAAAATGAAGAAGCCATCAAAAGCCTGGGCTATGACGATTCATTCCGACGGGCATGGATTTATTATCTTTGCTACTGCGAAGCGGGATTTGAGGAGGGATACACCGGAGATATCCACCTTCTTTTAACCAAGCCAAATTGCAAAGTGGGCAAAGGGTTTACGCAATGAATAAACCTCCAAACTTCCTTATCGATTTAGTCGTCTTTCAAGTCGCCTGGTTTGCATGTGTTCTCGGATCGGCAACCGAATACCCATTTCTCTTTCCCTTTGCTGGATTTCTTTTCGTTCTTTGCCGAATTGCCACGACCCGGCGTTTCCGTTCATCCTTTCCTTTTCTTCTCGCTGCGGTCGCACTCGGCATGGTTGGAGATTCCCTGCTTGTTCACCTGGAAATGCTCGCCTTTTATGCCGACCCCACAGTGGGCGGCGCCCCACTGTGGATGATTTTTCTCTGGGCAAATTTCGGGCTTATGCTTAGGCCTTTATTTTCCTGGTTCCTGCAGAATAATTCCCGCTGCCTGATCGGATTTGGTCTTGGCGGATTGATCGCTTATGCCTCTGGTTGGCAACTTGAACGCCTCGCTTTTACCTCTGACTGGACATCTGCCATCGCCATCGCAACAGAATGGGCAATTGCCGGGTTGATCCTCAGACAACTTCACCATAAGTACAGAAATATTCATCAATGAATAACCTGGACCTTCTGCTCTACGGACAGGCAGCAGCATCGTTGGTGATGCTCTTTGGTTGGCTAATCGCCCTGGCTATTCGTAACACTTCGTATGTTGATGTGTTGTGGGCCTATGGCGTCGGCGTACTTGGCTTGATTTATCTCTATTTTATCCAGGAAGAATGCCACCCCGCCAGGCATGCACTACTTCTGGGACTGCTCGGAGTATGGTCAGCCCGTTTGGGCACTCACCTACTTCGAAGGTGCTGGGGGAAACCGGAGGATGCACGGTACGCATACCTGCGCGATCACTTGGGCAAAAATGCAAACGTCGGATTCTTTCTCTTTTTTCAGGTACAGGCATTTTGGATCGTTTTATTTGCCAGTCCTTTTCTCATCCTCGGACGGAATTCGTCCGACCTCGCCTGGTTTGATCACCTGGGTATGTTTATTTGGATCTTAGGATTTGTAGGGGTCAGCTTGGCGGATAAACAATTGCGCCTTTTTAAAAATACCCCCGGACGTTCTCGCCAAGAGGTTTGCGATTCTGGACTATGGAAATATTCCCGACACCCCAATTATTTTTTCGAATGGATTCTTTGGTTGGGCTACCTTCCGATGGGCATACTCTCTACCGGTGGTGCATGGTTATGTATAGTACCCCCAATTCTCTATCTCTTCCTTACCCGAATCACTGGCATTCCTTTTGTGGAGGCACGTAAATTGGAGGTAAGCGGAGACGCCTACCGTTCTTATGTCGAGCGTACCCAATCTTTCTTTCCTTGGTTCCCTAAGTCAAAAAACTCTCATCAATGAGCCTTACTGATTCTTTCATTCAATTAAGCGAACGCGGTTTGGTGCCTGACTTTCTCATCCGTGCAGGCATACGCAACCTCTGTAAAAAACGCCTC
>JABBBW010000158.1 GCA_018607205.1 Opitutales bacterium
TTGCACTCCTGTTAAGTGCATTCCTTGCTTTTTGGTTGGCTGAAAATTACTCTTTTTTAGGAAATCAATTAAAGCAAACAAGCTTCAAAAATAAGCAGCCCCATCATACATCCCCACCAATTTTTAATGCCGGAGGTAAAGTCGATCCTTTCAAATATTCATTATTGGAGGAAATTAATGAAACTTCTGTAATGGAATTTGAGGATTTGCTTAAGCAATTAAACCCAGGAAATGATTGGGTACTAAGTTTAGATAAGGTCAGCGTGGAAAACCTTGCGGTGAATGCTTCTATTTATGGAATTAAGTTGGTTGAAAG
The DNA here is from genome assembly GCA_018607205.1 of Opitutales bacterium. GTDB lineage: Bacteria > Verrucomicrobiota > Verrucomicrobiia > Opitutales > Seribacteraceae > Chordibacter > Chordibacter forsetii. Next base: position 317 of record JABBBW010000158.1, read on the forward strand.
TCTCGCAGAACTTGGAGTTGTTCGGGTTAAGGTTTTGGACACAAAAAAAGCCCTACCTCTTCTAACTGAGTACATTTCTCATAATCAAATATCTCCTAACTATACGATGCGCCAACCCCTTCCCCCGCGAAAGGAATTGGTCTTGAATGAAGCTAGTTTTTCAGACTCCTACATTGAATGGCTAGGGGGGAGAGATGATCGTGCCAATTTAGGTACAGGTGTAAAAGTAGCCCTATTGGATTCAGGAGTTGATCTTTCTCATCCTATGCTTGCAGGTGTGTCGATTAAGCAAACAAACCTGCTAGCGACTGAAGGGATAGATGGGGTGGGGCATGGTACCGCACTAGCTTCTGTTATGGTCGGTTCCACTTCGGGCATTCAAGGTATTGCTCCTCGAAGCGAAATTCTATCTTTCCGTGTAATCGATAAAACGGGAAAAGCTGATTCATTCACGGTTGCCTCCGGAATCGTTAAGGCTGTACAAGATGGTGCGAGAGTAATCAACCTTAGTCTTGGTGCAGAATATGGGAGCGATGTGCTGAAGCATGCAGTAGGGTATGCTCGAGAGAGTGGGGTTAGTATTGTTGCCGCAGTTGGTAATGATGGCGAGGGATTAGTTAATTTCCCCGCTGCCTACGATGGCGTCATTGGAGTTTCTTCTGTGGGGAAAAATGGTCAGGTCTCTTCGTTTTCAAATTATGGGAATGGTGTTGATATTGCAGCGCCCGGAGTAGGTGTACTTGCCGCGTGGGAGCTTCAAGAAATGGTTTCTTTTAGTGGAACCTCAGTATCTACTGCGATTGTCTCAGCTTCAATTGCCGCGGAACTCTCTAATGATCCAACCCTGACCAGTCATGATGTTGAGGATTTACTTCTACGATACGCAAATGAATCCGGCAAGCCGGGGTATGATTTAATTGCAGGTCATGGTATTCTGAGTCTAGGTAGGCTAGAAAACAGGACAAATGAAAATTACTCTGACCCGGCCTTGGTTGGGTATTATTTTGGTGAATCCGGTGTGGTTTCTGGTACCGTGCCCTTTGAGGTAATTATTCAAAACCAAGGCAATACTTTACTTAATAACCTTAACCTTGAAGTAGAATACCTTGGTACTATGAAAAAATTCAGGGTCAATAATTTAGCCCCTTCAGAAATTAGAACAGAGAAACTTTACCTGCAGGGTTCAGATATTGACGGATTCCTTAAGATAGATTCCAGGCTCATAACTCCATCAGGTACCAAAGATGACAGGCCAGAAAATAATATGAGGAATAGTACGATTAGTTTTTGATTTCGTGGCAGAGCCAAGGTATCCCAACTCTATTAAGTAACAGCCTTAGGCTGCGTCTCTCTTTTTTTCGGGCAGAGGAACGATTTTCGCTTTTGATTTACCCTTAATAACACCTGCATTGATAACCACTTCAACTGGTTCTTCAATTGCTGGTAATTCGTACATTACATCAAGCATGACAGTCTCCATTATAGAACGTAATGCGCGGGCACCAGTCTTCATTGTGAGAGCTTGCTTTGCAATCGCGGTGATCGCTTCACGGGTAAAGCGAAGCTCGGCACCCTCGAGCATAAACATCTTGCGGTATTGCTTTAAGATAGAGTTTTTGGTTTGTTCCAACACACATACAAGTTGCGACTGTGTAAGTTCGTGAAGAATCGAAAGAACGGGCAATCGACCAATGAATTCAGGTATTAAGCCAAATTTAACCAAATCTTCGGGCATAACCTCGGAAAGAATCTCCTCGGTATTTTGTGATTTTTCAGTGTTATACCCTACGCTACGCTTTCCTTTTCTTTGGCCGATGATATCGTCTAGGCCAACAAATGCACCTCCACATATAAATAGTATGTTAGATGTATCTAATTGGATATACTCTTGATTCGGGTGCTTTCGACCACCCTGAGGCGGGATGTTACAGACAGTACCCTCAAGTATTTTCAGTAAGGCTTGCTGAACCCCTTCCCCTGATACATCTCGGGTGATAGATACATTGTCGGTTTTTCGGCCTATTTTATCTATCTCATCAACATAGATGATACCGCATTGGGCACGCTCTACATCATGATCTGCTGACTGCAACAATCGAACAACAATATTTTCAACATCATCACCAACATATCCGGCTTCTGTAAGGGTTGTGGCATCGGCGATAGCAAAAGGAACATCAATAAGTTTTGCTAGTGTTCTTGCTAGAAATGTTTTACCACTGCCAGTGGGGCCAATAAGTAGGACATTGCTTTTTTCGATCTCTACCTCTTCTAAGTCTTGAGGCAGAAAAGGGGAATCTTTCTGTGACTCAGGCGATCCCAACTCTGCAGATAATCTTTTATAATGATTGTGGACGGCGACTGATAAGACTTTTTTTGCATGATCTTGTCCAATCACATGCTCGTCCAAGTTAGCTTTGATCAAGCTTGGTTTAACCAAATTAAAAACCGGTTTACTGCCAGAGCTTTTCTTGGGAGGTTCTTTCTCCCCCAGTTCTCGGTCGATGATAGTTTTGCAAACCCGAACACAGGAATCACAGATGAACACGTTGGCCGGCCCTGCGATCATTTTTCGGACCTCCCCCTGCGGCTTTCCGCAAAAAGAACAGAAATTGATTTTGGTAGGCTTAGCCATCGGTAAACTTCTTAATCGGTGGGCTTTTGTGAAATGACTTCATCCACTAGACCATAATCTTTAGCTTCTTCTGCTGACATGTAGTAGTCTCGGTCTGAGTCTTTTTCAATTTGCTCTACCGATTTACCGCTATGTTCGGAGAGCACTTGATTAATCGTACTCCTCCACCGTAATATTTCTTTTGCAGCAATAGAGATATCAGAGGTTTGCCCGCCAGCACCACCGCTGGGTTGATGGATCATGACGCGACTGTTGGGAAGGGCATATCTTTTACCTGGAGTACCAGCTGCTAAAAGTACTGTGGACATACTCGCCGCCATACCGATGCAATAAGTGATCACATCACATTGCATGAACTTTAAGGTGTCGTAGATCGCCATGCCGTCAGAAACGCTCCCTCCGGGAGAATTGATGTAGATGTGTACGGCTTTTTTTGGGTCTTCCATCTGTAAGAAGAGAAGCTGGGCGATTATGGAATTGGCGACATAGTCATCAATCGGGGTACCGACAAAGACAATCCGATCACGAAGTAATCGGCTGTAAATATCCCAAGCCCGCTCTTGGCGACCTTCGCGTTCATATACATATGGAAGTGGTAAATATGCGCCCATGATAGATTAGTGTGTGTGCTCACCCTCGATGTCGCAAATCTGTTCTTTGGACAACTCGGCAATTTTGATTAAAGTTTTGTCGTAAACGACATCTTCTCGCAAACGGTTCAACCTGGCTCGATCTTGTGAAAGCTCTTTAATGAATTTCGTTGGATCTTCTCTTCTCATCATTGCTTCACGAGTAGCGGCCTGTGCTAGATCTTCCTTCTCGACTGTAATTTTTTCTTCCTCGGCTATTTTTGATAAAACTAAGGTAAGTTTTAATCGTGCTTGCCCCTGAGTCTGACACTCCTTCCACCATTCATCTCGATTCTTCTCGATCTCATCCTGCTTCGTGCCCTGGCTCGCTGCCTGTTGGATGCGGTTTTGGAAGATGGCTTTGGACTCTTCCTCAGCAGCTTGCTGGGGTAGGGGGAAGTCATCCATGTCCAAGATTTTCTGGGTAATTTGTTTACGCTTTAGGTTTTCGTTTTCCTGTAATTTGCGTGACTTAATTTGTTCAACTACTTTTTCCTTCAGTTCTTTTACGCTTTCGATCTTTAAGGACTTAAGAAACTCTTCGTCTTCTAATTTAGGTGCTTTCTTTTCACGAACTTCATGTATTTCCAACTGGTAAGTCACCTTTTTGCCCGCCAATGGAGTAACCTCAAAGTCCTTGGGGAATTCGGCGTTAATTTCCTTCTTGTCACCCGTTTTCATACCGACCACGCCTTCGGCAATTGCATCCACGCCCATTCCCGTCGAATTGCCAGCCTCCTCCCATGTGTTCGCTTGCTTGCCATACATAGGTTTCTCCGGAACTAACTCAGCAACCATTTTGCCATCAAGGGTTCCCTCATAGGAGCATTTTACATAGTCTCCTTTCTGGGCAGGTCGTTCAACCTCCTCAAAACTTGCACGTTGTTCCCTGATTGCATCGAGTTCTTTTTCTACCTCCTCATCTTTTACTTCGGTCGGTTCAATATTGAGCTCGTACTCTTTGTAAGCGGGTAAATCAAATTCAGGCTCTATATCAATGGTAACTTCAACTTCAGCAGCTTGCGTGGGTTCGAGTTCGCCGGCGTCAACTTTAAGAACTGAATATACCTTAATATCTTTTCTCTCAAGGACAGCCTCATAGGCGGAGGTCGATACTTTTCTGTTTAATTCATCATGGAGTTCTTTGGCGTATTTCTTGCGAATCACTGGTGCCGGGGCTTTTCCTTTACGGAAGCCTGGAATGCTTACCATTCTGCCTAAATCTTGACAGACTTTTGATTCGAACTTGCTTACCTCTTCAGGTTCGAAGCTTACGGTTGCGATTTTACGAGCAACGCCCGCATCCTTAATATCTACGTTCACGATAGTTTCAGTACTTTGTTTTCGGATTTATGAATAAGAACGAAGTGTATTAGACTAACTCCGTAATTTAAGGGTTTTATAGTAGGCAAGATTCGGCAAGGGTCAACGAGATTGACTTGTACATCAACGCGATGACACCCAAGGGTAGAGCCGGGTGCTAGTTACAAGGTTAGTCGCCTTTAGGAAATTGATGGCTTTTTCTAAATCGGTTGGCGAAAAGTTTCTCAATTGGACAATTAGTTCATCCGTTGAATGATTTCGACCAATTATATGAAAAAGATCTTCATCTAATAAATTCTTAAAGGAATCTAACATGTTGTCGTTTTTTAACCTGATATAAATCTCAGCTGCACGGAAAAATTGAATATTGCTAGAACTTTCCAGTTTTTGTTCGGCCAAAATGAATAATCTTTCCGATCTAAACGAACCGGTAGTTTCAATCACCCATGAATTAACTCCATCTGAATGGGATCGAGAGAGGGACGGTCGATTCTCTTCATAATGGACGACGATGCCACTCGGGATAGCAGTAGAAACTGATTCAGGGAGTGGGAGAAAGGGAACATTTCCCATTGCTGTATGTAACGAATTATAATTACCCGGTCTCAGTGCGGTCTTTTCGCTTTTAATATCAAGTGCGTGCCGCACCAGCATGGAGGATGCGGTAACCCCAATTATGAGGCCAATGGCAATGGTTATTCTTCTTTCTTTTTTTCCTAGTGACATGTGATTCTTAAATGAGGCTTGGCGAGTTGAGGGAGTTTAGCAAAGTTGGATTCATGATATCAGCAATTACTGAAGTTAGGGTACGATACCAGGAAACGGATCAAATGGGAGTAGTCTACCATGGCAATTACTTTACTTGGTTTGAGTCCGCAAGAATTGAGTTACTCGACCAGATGGAATGCTCCTATCAAGAATTGGAGAAAGGTGGATACCTACTGCCTGTGCTAACATGCGAAGCCCGGTTTATAAAACCGGCCAAATTTGATGATCGATTACAAGTGACTGCTCTTATTAAAACTTCACCTGTCGCCCGTATTGAAATATTTTATGAAGTAAAAAGGAATGAGGAATTACTTGCCAAGGGAGCAACTTCGCATGCCTTTGTGAATGAGGAGGGTAAATTAATCAAACCGCCCATCGATTTCCTCGATAAAGCAAAAAAACATTTTCTTTATTCTCCTAACGATTAAAGGGCACCGACCACCTTGAATTACAATTTAGAAATGATCAACTCGACTACTTGCACGGGCGAAAGGTTGTCTGTCTCAATAAGAATGTCTGCTTCTTTATATCTTTCTTCCCGTTGGTTTAATAATTCCTGAAGTGCGGATAAAGGGTTTGTGTTTTGTAACAAGGGGCGGGTTTTGTCAGAACTAGTCCTTTCAACGAGTGTGGTAACAGATGCCCAAAGGCAAACTACCTTTCCCCTTTCCTTGAGAGATTCCATCATGCCTTGCGGAATGCAAAGGCCGCCCCCGCAAGCAACCAGGCAATTTTCTTGGGGGTGCCCATGACTTATAAAGTCTTTTTCTAAACTTCGGAAATGTGCTTCACCTTTTTGGTGAAAGATCTGAGACACATTTTTTTTGACGGCTTTTTCAATTTCTTGATCGGAGTCCAAGAAGTTCATTCCCAGGTTTTTTGCCAACATCTTTCCAAGTGTAGTCTTTCCCGTACCCATTAAGCCCACCAAATAAAGGTTGGACCTTGGGGGCGGAGAGGGGTCGTTTGTTTTCATATTGTAAAATTGTAAAAAGATAAGTTCTTGCGAAGCAAAGGAACGAAAGCGATAATGACAAGATGAATCAGGATACATCTATCGTAACTGTCAAGGGCGTCATGCCCACTTCCAATGGTTGTGCCATTTTCCTCGGTAACGATGAAAGAACCTTTGTCATCTATGTAGACCCTGCAATAGGGAATGCAATAAATATGACGATCAATAAGGTGAAAAAAGAGCGCCCATTGACTCACGATTTAATTGGATTAATCCTCAAGGGGTTGGAGACGAAAATCGAACGTGTATTAATTAATGATGTGGATGAGGGTACTTTTTTTGCCCGAATTATTTTACAAATGGAAAACGAGCTAGGAAAAAAAATTATTGAATTAGACGCCCGACCGAGTGATTCCATTGTCCTTGCATTGCAGATGGACCAACCTATCCATGTCTCTCGGAAGGTTATGGATAATGTTGAAGACATGACGGAGATTCTGGAGCGCATCCTGCGAAAGCAGGAATAATTCCCAAAATGTTGGCTGCATTAACTCCCGGTGTTTCGCCGGCCTCGTTAGGAGGGTTATTTCCTGAAGTCGGTTTCCCTACTGCGCTCGCACCAATGCAGGATGTTACTGGGCTTCCGTTTATGAACTTAATTGCAGGCTTTGGCCCACCCGACTTATTTTTCACCGAGTATTTTCGTGTTCATCCCAGTGCCAGAATTGACCCCTCTATACTTTCCTCTATTACTGAGAATGTATCAGGTAAACCCGTATTTGCCCAACTAATCGGTGAGGACCTTGAGCATGTCGCCCGATTCGCCAGGGAGTTGCAAGAGTATTGTATTGCTGGGATAGACTTAAACCTGGGTTGCCCAGCTCCAAGAGTATACCGAAAGAATGTAGGAGGTGGATTATTGCGCGACCCCGATCGTATCGATCGTGTATTGAATGTGTTGCGGGATAGTTGCAATTGTCCCCTTACCGTTAAAACAAGAATTGGGTTTGAGGACCATCAGGACTTTAGTCGCATCTTGAAGGTTTTTGCTCAAAATGAAGTCGAACTGGTAAGCCTGCATGCACGAACTGTAAAGGGTGGGTATCGAGAGACACCTCAGTACGATTATGTTAAGCAAGCAGTTGCAGAGATGGATTGCCCTGTCTTACTCAATGGAGATGTTCATACTGCAAGGTCAGCAATTAAACTGGTCGATGAAACAGGTGCGAAAGGAGTAATGATCGGACGTAGTGCAATTCGTAACCCGTGGATCTTTAAACAAATTAGACAACTTCAGAATGGCGAGAAGATGGATCGGCCAACCCTTGGGGATGTACATTTATACATTAATCAACTTTGCGATGTATTATCAAAAGATACAATGACTGACGAAAAGCAGGTTGCCCGACTTAAAAAGTTCCTCAATTACATTGGGCTTTCTGTGGATTTAAAAGGTGAATTCCTTTTCCAAATGAGGAGAACACGAACGCGATCTGAACTTGATCGGGTTTGCAGATATTTCCTGCTTAATGATGGCAGGTCCGACCAACCTATGCACCTTGAACCTTTATCTAATATGGCTTACAGGCCAAGTGAAACAGGTGCGGCATGCTAAGGATTAGATTATGTTTTACTCTCAGCGACTAAGTATTTCTGCTTGGTTTCGAGAATGGGGTTGGGCTTGCTTGGCTAGTGCCATCCCCATGGGGATGCTTTGGATGGCTCATGCCCCAAGAGAAACTCCAGAGGCGGCTTATGTATTTTTGCTTCCTTTTTTAATATGGATTCATTTTCGGCCGAGTTTTAGAAAAGTTTTAATTGGCATGCTTGTGTCCGGATGGATCTATCACATTGCTATGGTCGGATGGATGAGGCACGTGAGCTTTGGCGGCATGTGTACCGCGACCTTTTTACTCTCCTGCTACCAGTCAGTTTGGTTTTTATTTGCCCGTGCCTGGTACTCGCGGTTTTTAAGGGGGGGATTTAGTTCGAGATTACTCATTATCGTTGGTCTGTCTGCCTTGTGGGTAAGCATCGAATGGTTGAGGACCTTATTTACCCTAGGGTTTCCATGGTGTCCGCTCGCAGCTACGCAGTGGGAGAGACCAATTCTCTTACAGTCCGCCTTCTTTACAGGAAGTTGGGGAGTGTCATTTTTTCTGGTCTTTTTTAACCTGTGCATTGGGTCGTATCTGCATCATTTGTTTGTCAGGAGGCGCCAGGCAGTAGGTTTTTTTAATCGTTCGATCTGTCCTGAACTATACCTAGGTATCCTGCTTCTGTTCCTTATGATATACCCATTTTTTATCGAGCGAGGATCAGATATCCCTCGAGAAACTAAAACTCTTAAAGTAGGTATTTGTCAGCCTTATCTATTGAATAAATGGATAGAGGGAAGAGCAACCGAGCACAAAGATACCTTACGCAAACAAACCGAATTTTTATCCCTCGCAGCCCCCGATATCATTCTCTGGCCAGAAGCATCAACACCTTATCCATTGAATCTCGATCGAATATGGGTCGAGGATTTAGCGAAAAAGACGGGCATTCCGATACTTGCAGGTTCGGTGATTCGTGAAGAGGGCGCCTCCTATAATGCTATGGTCTACATCGACCCACAGGAGGGCATGCGACCTGAATGGTATGCCAAGCAGGTGCTTGTACCATTTGGGGAGTATATTCCAAAACCATTTGGTGTGATACCCGGACTGGAAAAGTTGGTCGGTCCAGTTGGTAATTTCTCACCGGGTAACCAAGTTTACCTATTCGACCTGCCAATTAGCGGTGGGAATTCTTCGGGGCTTGTCCGGGCCGGAATTTTAATTTGCTATGAGGATATTTTCCCAAGTCTATCCAGGAGTGCGGTGGAGCAAGGTGCTGAGCTATTAATCGTATCCACAAATGATGCTTGGTTTGCTGAAGAAGGTTGTGCCGAGCAACATGCTAGCCATTCAATCTTGAGGGCGGTAGAAAATAAAGTTCCAGTTGTGCGTTGTGCTAATGCCGGGTGGTCTGGCTGGATT
>JABBBW010000205.1 GCA_018607205.1 Opitutales bacterium
AAGAACCCCGGCTCCAAGTTTGAAATCGCAGCGGAAGGATCTTCCACCGGTATTGCCGCAATTATTGACGGTACTGCCCACATCGGAATGTCCAGCCGTGAGCTCAAAGGTAAGGAAAAGGCAGCAGCTGGTTCCAATGGCGTACGCTTGGTCAAGACTGTGGTTGCTAACGACGCCGTGGCCGTGATCGTTAACGCATCCAACCCACTATCCAAGCTGTCCCTCAAAGACATCGAGCGTATCTTCACTGGTGATGTAACCAACTGGAGTGCAGTGGGAGGAAAAAGCGGAGGTATCTCCGGGTATACCCGTAATACATCCTCTGGAACCTATGCATTCTTCCAAAAGTTTGCTATGGCCAAGCGTGACTACGGTTCCGCCACACAGAAGATGGCTGGTAACGAGCAAATCGCTACCGAAGTAGCCAATAATCCTAACGGCATTGGCTATGTTGGATTGGCCTATGTTGGTGCCAAGGGAATCAAGGTGATTGCGGTAGATGGCGTTCTTCCATCCGCAACAACCGCCAATGATGGTTCCTACAAGTTGGCCCGCGGGTTAAACTGCTTCACCAACGGTGCACCGACTGGTGCAGCCAAGAAGTTCTTGGACTTCGCCTTGACCGCACCTGGTCAAAAGATCGTAGCAAGCACCGGCTTTGTGCCAGTCAAGTAGTACGGTCAAGTTTGTTTGTTTTATACAAGGGTCGCCTCTTCGGAGGCGGCCCTTTTTTTGGTGCGGAATTGTTACCTCTAAGATGAAAAATCGATAAGAGATAACGTTAAATTTGTATTATGAAAGATGGAATTCGTAAGGCTTTAAGAATCTGCTTACTCACCGAGACCTTTCCTCCGGAAGTCAATGGAGTGTCCTTCACCCTAGCCCACTTAGCTCGAGGGTTATGTGAGCAGGGTTCGCAAGTCGAAGTGCTTCGACCCGCACGGGAATCCACCGGAAAAGATGATGATCCATGGAGCGAAGTGGATTTACCGGCCCGCCCTATCCCCAACTACCCCCAACTCAGGTTTGGACTACCCTGCTACAAGTTATTGAGAACGAAGTGGGAAGCCCAACGTCCGGATGTGATCTATCTCGCAACCGAAGGGCCGGCGGGATTTTCAGCCCTGCGAGTTGCCAATAAAATGGGCATTCCGGTAGTTTCCGGTTTTCATACAAATTTCGACCTATATTTAAGGCACTACAAGATTTCTTTCCTTAAACCGATTGTCGATTCTTACCTCCGTTGGTTTCACAACCGCACCCTTGCTACCTTCGCACCTACCGACTGGATAATTGAAGAACTGGAAAAAAAGGGATATGAAAATATAAGAATGCTAAGCCGTGGCGTAGACCGGGCACTTTTTACCCCACAAAGACGATCCGACTTTCTTCGAAAACAATGGGGAGCTGGTGAGTTAGACCGAGTACTCTTATGTGTATCAAGGGTTGCAGCTGAAAAGAACCTCGAACTTGCCTGCAAGTTATTCGAACAAATGATTGAGCAAGGAAAAGCAAAGGTGGGTATAATTGTGGGAGACGGGCCCGAAAAGGAAAAACTATCCCGTAAATTTCCAAGCATTATTTTTACGGGCTGCCTTGATAAACTCGTACTTTCAAAGCACTATGCTTCTGCCGATCTTTTTGTATTTCCCAGTACAACTGAAACTTTTGGAAATGTGGTGACCGAGGCACTTACCTCGGGTCTTCCTGTCTTAGCCTACGACTACGCTGCCCCTTCTGAATATATCGAACATGCTAAAAATGGATTTCTTTCAACCCTGGGTGATGAGCGCTCACTCTATCAAAACTTAAATGAGGCACTTGGGCTTTCAGGGATAAACCAAGCAATTATGTCCCGAAATGCCCGCGAATCCACAAAAAGTGCAGACTGGAAAAAAATCGTGGCAAAGTTTCATCGAGACTTGGTTGAGACATCGATGGAGACTCCAAGTTTTTCTCGACCACAAAATTCACCAACCGAATATGTAAAAGCACCCGCATGAATCGTCAAAATAAGACCAAGCTCGAATACAGAACGATCTTCCTTTCCGATACTCATCTGGGGATGCGGGAAACGGGAATAAAAAAGCTCAATCACTTTCTTGCTCATGTTCGTTGCAAAGCCTTGGTACTCAATGGAGATTTTATTGATGGTTGGGCTTTAAAACGAGGGGGAGGTTGGAAAAAAGAACACACCCGCTGCATACGCCTCATTTTAAAAATGGTTGAAAAGCGGAAAACCAAAGTGATTTACCTGCGTGGCAATCATGATGATTTCATTAGCAACATTCTACCCTTTGCTTTCGAAAAAATAAGCATCTGTGAACGTTACATTTTTCAAGGCCTTAATCGAAAATACTTGGTTCTTCATGGAGACTGCTTTGATACATTTTCAACGAAACGCAAGTGGATCGCCAAAATAGGTTCTATCGGGTATGACAACCTCATACGATTTAACCGCGTCTACAATCGGTTACGCAAACTAAGAGGCAAAAAACCTTTTTCCCTGAGTGCATGGGCAAAGGCTAAGGTAAAGGGGGCCGTAAACCATGTACAAAGGTATGAGGAAAGCCTTGCTGAAATGGCCAAGAAATTTCAATGCCAGGGAATGATTTGCGGTCATATCCATGTCGCCTCTGACCGCATGATTGGAGATGTCCGCTACCTAAACAGTGGAGACTGGGTAGAATCAAACACCTGTATCGTTGAGCAAATGGATGGAAAGCTGGAACTTTTGAGTTACTCAAGTTTTGTTAAAGAACTTAGGTCTGCCCAAGCAGTTGAAAACTTAAACCAATCAATCAGTTCTTGTCGGAATTCGGAACAGAATTTTTCACACTCTCCCTTTAAAGCAGTTGCTTAGAAATCGATCAATTTAGGGGTGCAAAAAAAAACTGCATCCCGATTGGAGATGCAGCTTTTTAATTGGGTAACTGAAACAAACAAACTGTCCGATATGAACAAGTTTAATCTACGCTACTGCTTCCCGTATTTGAATAAATCCGTGCAACAAGAACGCAACAAATCGAGAATTCAATTTTAGTCTGTTTTTTGACTCATTTATTCAAAATTTCAGGAAATTATAAAATAACACAACTTTTCGATGCTTGGCGCAAAGTTGTTACATTTAGGGTGTAGAGTATAAGGATCAATAACTATTCCCCCAGTTTATGCCATGAGTGAATCATCCACTTTCCCCTCCCACCAGTATTCAGTCTTTGTTATCGATGATGAACCGGATCTTTGTGAACTGATAGAATTTCAACTTCAGAAAGAGGGGTTCACAACAAACTCCCTTTCAAACCCTTTGGAAGCAATTGGGCGGGCAAGAGACTTTCAACCCGACCTTATTATCCTTGATGTGATGATGCCCGAATTGGATGGGTTACGCCTTTGCAGCATGCTCAAAGTAGACTCACAGTTAAAAGACATACCCATCCTTTTTCTTACTGCCCGCAGTGATGCAGATGAAAGGGTGAAGGGGTTTGAAAGAGGGGCAGATGATTACCTGACCAAGCCTTTCGACAACCGAGAGCTAGTCGCCCGAGCCAAAGCAATTTTAGCAAGGACGCTCAAGAAAAAACTCGCGATGACCGGGAAACTCGAAGGCGGAGGCATTGTTCTTGATCCGGAAAGCCACGAAGTTTTCATTCATGATGAATTGGTCGACCTTACCCATACCGAATTCAGGTTATTACACTTAATGATGGAAAGGATCGGTCGGGTACAGAGCCGGGAAAACCTACTGGTTAATGTTTGGAATTATGACTCCGACATTGAGACCCGCACAGTTGATAACCATGTCGGCCGTTTACGGGGTAAGCTCGGTGATAAAGGAGAAATGATCAAAACGGTCCGTGGCGTTGGATACAAGCTGGTGATCGATTGATCATCCCCAAACAACCCTCACCTGTCATGATTGAAATTTCATCCCTTGTCCTGGGAGTACTTACTTTGTACTTTTGGGTACAACATCGGTACGGCCGTCAATTGTTACTCGATATTGCTACATCAATTCGTGAGGGCAACTCACTTCTCCTTGAAAAACCCTTATTGCTCAGCAAAGGATTCCCACTGAAGCTTTACCAAAAGGCAATGGATGAAAATGCCAACCGTATTGCCAACCTAGAAAGGGAGAGCGATCGTTCCACACATACTTTTAATGAAACCCTTGGAGGTATGCTAGACGGGGCAATAATCTTAAATCGGGATCATATAATTACCTTCGTAAACTCCACTGCTCAGAAAAACTTTTCTCTGGGACAAAGGATGCAAGGTCGTCGGCTTGAGGCCTTTATTGATTCTTTCGAAATTCTAGACTTAATTGATCAATCAGGAAGAGGATTAACCTCTGGTAAAGCCGAATTTACATTTCGTAAAAACGGCACAATCAAAGACTTTGAAGTTGCGATCGCCCTCCTTTCATCGATCCGCACTGAATCAAAAGATGTCTACCTTTTATTATTTAGGGAAGTCACGGAAATAAAACGGGCGGATCGCCTGCGTAAAGACTTTGTGGCCAATGCATCGCATGAACTTCGGACTCCCGTCACCATGATTAAAGGGTTTGCTGAAACATTGGTCGAATCCCCTACTCTACCAGCCGCCCGGCGTAGCTCTTTCATTTCTAAAATTCATAAGAATTCCCTCCGACTTCAGGCACTTGTAGATGATTTGCTCAGCCTTTCAGAACTGGAGGGAAGTGTGGATGCCTTTCAACCGACTAATAACAAACTATGTGAGGTTATTCGGGGAATCGATTTATACATCCAAGAAAAGCCTTATGTAGATGCATCCAAGTTAAAATTTTCACTCGCTGAGGAAAAAGATGCCTTTCCTTTTGATGCCATTAAAATGGCAATAGCCATAGGCAACTTGATTGATAATGCCTTTAAATACGCTGGTAGCTTTACCATAGTTGAGGTTTCCACTACTCTTTCGAAGGATAACAAAACCATCATCTGCTCGGTACGGGATGACGGAAACGGCATCCCCCAAAAAGACTTGGAACGAATATTTGAACGGTTTTATGTAGTAGATAAGGGACGATCAAGAGAGAAAGGTGGAACAGGACTGGGACTCAGCATTGTAAAACATGTTGCCGAGGGGCATGGAGGTCGGGTCTTTGCTCAAAGTAAATTGGGAAAAGGAACCACTTTTTCAATCGAACTCCCCAGATATCAGGATTCATGAAGATTCAAAGATGCCTTTGTTACAGAATTGGCGCAATTCCGTCACATAACAAACAATCGATTATGGTAAAATCCATTCCATTGTTTCATGAACCTCAATTTAAAGATTTATCCATGCTTCTATATGAACCTGTTTCTACAGGCACCCATGTAATCATACCTGTATGAATTCCTCGCAACGGAAAGACCACTGGATCAAAATATTTTTTGCCAGCAATGCAGTTACCTCAATCATCATTTTGGGGCTCATTACTCTTTTCCTCTTCAAGGAAGGAGTTGAATTTTTCGGACAGTACCGCGATGCACTCGAAAGGTACCGAAAGTCAGGAATGGAGTATGCCACTGTGGTCACCAAACAGCATGACGACCAAACTCTGCTTTACCGCTACCTCGAAAGTATACTTTCACAGGAAGTGGAATCCATGGAAGGTATAGCCAATGATTCCACCAAAAAAATACAGGCTCAAGCGAAGACTAAAGCATTATTACAATTGACCAGAGAATTTCAAAATACCAAGGAATTTCTTCTCGTATACGAAAAGAAAATGGTTAAGTGGGCGGCAGAAACTAAGCTCTTTCTTTTAACCAAAAGCGACCTTATCGATGTCAAAAAAGAAGCAATTTCAAGTGATTTACCAGAAGAAGATTTTTCAGAATCCATTGAGGAGTTAAATGACCGTCAATCTTTCTCGCATACTGAACTGGCCAGGTGGCAAAATTATTTTATACGGCACAAAAGGGAAGACTTAGCCAAAAGAATTAACCCCATGGTGGGAACTGAATCAGGTACCCACAAAACTGGTGAGATTAATAACCTGACCAGCATCATTCAGGAATCTGCCATCACTCAATACCCTGATATTTTAACTAAGCAGGATAATCGATTTTCAACCATTCTTTCTGATTACAAGCCATCCTTTATACTTTCCAAGTCTGAGGCAGATTTTAAAAAAGCAAAAGACGCCCTTAGTGAATACCTGATAAATGTCCCACTTTACAAAGAAAGACTAACCACTTGGGACCCGACCAAAGATTACCCTCTCCATCGGGCATTCAGCGGATTCCTCTTGGGTAAAGACTGGGTTACCAATAGTGCAAGACACGATTGGTATGGAGTCCTACCTTTACTTTCTGGATCGCTTTTGGTCAGTCTAATCGCCCTCGCTCTGGCTATTCCTTTTGGTGTGGGGTCCGCCATTTATGTAAACCAGGTTGCCACCGCACGTGAGCAGACATTCATCAAACCGGGCATTGAATTTATTTCAGCCATTCCATCGGTATTAATTGGTTTTTTTGGGATCGCCGTACTTGGGGGGATGGTCAGCCTTATTGCAGACGAACGGTTGAACTCTTTAACTGCAGGGTTCTTGTTGGCATTAATGACAGTGCCAACTATTTTTACCCTCGCGGAAGATGCACTCAATAATGTGCCCCGTGCTTTGCGAGATGCATCCCTCTCGCTGGGTGCAACACGCTGGCAAACTTGTGCCCGGGTAATCTTTCCCTCTGCAATTACCGGTATAATCTCTGCTATCCTCTTGGGGTTTGGACGGGTAATTGGCGAAACCATGGTGGTTCTGCTTTGTGCAGGAAATCGTATCGCCATACCTGATTTCACCTCTGGTTTGGGCGTTTTCGCTCAACCTGTTCATACCATGACTGGGATTATCGCTCAGGAAATGGGGGAAGTTGAGTTTGGCAGCATTCATTACCGTGCTCTTTTCATGGTAGGCATTGCCCTCTTTCTCATCGCATTACTTGTAAATTTCCTCTCTCAAACAATAGCGGGTAGGTACAAAGCAAGCTATTAGAATGATGAGTGCCCAAAAGGAACCCAAACATCCGTTCACACCTCGACTAAGTCGCGAACGCATTCAAGAAACATTTGTGTTTGGCCTCCTGCGTGGCATGACATTCTTTGTGCTCTTTTGCGCTGCCTTTCTCTTTTGGGATATTTTATCCAAGGGTGCAGGTAAAGTCTTCGAGGGGGAAGGTTTAATTAACTGGGAATTTCTTACCGAGCACCCTCAAACCCTCCATGTTATTGGAGAAGGTGAAGATGAGATCAAACTTAGTTCCAGCAACTACTACCGCCTCAAAGATGAGAAAATGTACGAAAAATGGAACACATTCCAAGGGACTTTCGATTACAACAACAAAAGAAACCAATTATTTGAGGCCAGCAAAGCCATTCAAAATGAGTGGGCCGATCAGTCATTGGTTTTAGCCGAAGCTCGTTTTATCGAAAGAGAGCAGAGAAAAGTATCCGATAAATTTTCCTTTTGGACAGAGCTAGTTACTAACCTTGAAAGCACCGCTAGCGACTTCGAAATCAAACGGGAAGAAGTACTCCCAATGGTTTCGCAATTCATGCTGGGACACTTTGAGAAAGAAAGAGGCAGACTCCAATTACTGAGCGATCAGGTAACGTTGTTTCGTGCACAGCAATATCCAAAAATCGAAAACCTTACCAAAGAGAACCTTAAGCAAATTCAATTGGCTTATAATCAATTCTTAGCCCAAGCACCTCAAACTTACAACCTTGCGATGAGGGAATTTGGAGAAGAAGTAACCATTACTTTTAATGACTTCTACTCGAAGGAAGGACCCAAGGAATTTGGACGCTTTGCTGAGGCACTTGTAGCCTACTCATCCGTACGGCAGGCATTTTTAGAAGAGGATCAAAACATGTCTAACTGGGATGACTTACAACAGTGTCTTTCTCCTTTTAAAGAAGCCATGGCGGTGGCTCTTCCTTCTCG
Source organism: Opitutales bacterium (assembly GCA_018607205.1). Classification (GTDB taxonomy): domain Bacteria; phylum Verrucomicrobiota; class Verrucomicrobiia; order Opitutales; family Seribacteraceae; genus Chordibacter; species Chordibacter forsetii. The sequence goes on from JABBBW010000205.1 coordinate 7,955, forward strand.
TGACTTTGCCTATTCTGGAGGTGGTATTTTCCCGGCAATTGTAGGAACCTTACTTCTTGTGGTGGGAGCAATGGCCATCTCAATCGTCCTTGGTGTATTTTGTGCGATCTTTCTTGCAGAGTATGGAAAATCAGGAAAATTTCTTTCCATGGTAAGACTGGCCATTCTTAACCTTGCCGGAGTTCCTTCTATCATTTTTGGTCTTTTTGGTTTTGGTTTATTTGTCATCTTTTTGGATTGGAATGTTTCTTTGCTAGCTGGATGGTTCACCCTTGCCTTTATGGTTCTCCCGATTGTTATCACCGCAAGCGAGGAAGCCTTACGGTCTATCCCCCAGGGCTTCCGGGAAAGCTCGCTGGCACTTGGAGCAACCAAGTGGACGATGATCAAGACCAGCGTGCTGCCCTTTGCGATGCCTGGAATTCTTACTTCCTCTATTTTGGGAGTGGCGCGTGCAGCTGGAGAAACCGCACCAATCATGTTTACCGCGGCCTATGCAAAAAGATCGGAGCTTCCCTGGGAAGGACTCGAGCATTGGACCGACTTTTTCTTTCAGGGAGTAATGGCTCTCCCCTACCACATCTATGTTGTCAGCGCTAAAATTCCCCAAAATGAATACACCGCCGACATGCAATATGGCACCGCTTTTATTTTTCTCCTTCTGGTCGTTGGAATAGCCAGCCTGTCCATCATGCTCCGTAACCGACTTCGAAAGAAATACCGTTGGTAAATCATCTACACATTTAAAGCCATGCAAGAAGCACCCACCGCAAACCCCGAAAATTCTTCATTAGAAAACACAGAGGAGTATAGAGAACCGGCAATCCGTATAAAGGAGCTCGATTTCCTCTATGGAAATAACCAGGTAATCCATAATGTTACGCTCGATATTTTCCCCAAAGAGATAATGGCTTTTATTGGCCCTTCAGGATGTGGAAAAAGTACCCTTTTGCGCTGCCTTAACCGCATGAATGACCTAGTCGATGGAGCCCGTATTGGGAAAGGGTCGATTGAGATACATGGAGTTGACCTGCATGATAAGAGTGTGGATGTAATCGAACTGCGCAAGAAAGTCGGCATGGTCTTCCAAAAATCAAACCCATTCCCCAAGTCGATTTATCAAAATGTTGCTTATGGCCTTCAAATCCAGGGAGTAAAATCAAAGCGTACTATTGATGAAAAAGTCGAGGAATCTCTCCGAAAAGCTGCACTTTGGGAAGAGGT
>JABBBW010000001.1 GCA_018607205.1 Opitutales bacterium
GAATACGCTCTTTTTCCAGGTAAGCATCCCGCTCCCAAATTTGCCTAAAAAATAAATAACCAAATAAAACAAGAAAAAGACCAAGGTAGACTCCTGCAAAAATTCGAAAGCGTCGAGTTTCAGGAAAATATTTCTCAAAAAACTTCATTTCTTAAGCAAAGGAAGTCCTTCAGATGTGGGCTTTATTCCCATAATCAAACTATTACAAAAGCTAGAAAACCATAGTGAAAGTGGAATGAGAAAAACCATAGATAGTGAAAGTTCGATCAAAAAACGTGTCCATGTCCAAGGTGCAAGGCTTGGTTGGAATGAGGTGCAAAGTATTGCCCATAGAATGGCCATGATCAGGTTGGCAATGAGCTGAAAAATAGTAATTTGGATAGAGCTTTGCTTTCCTAAGTGCAAAAATTCCCGGGCGATTAGAAAAATTAGGCACATGGCAAACGCATGAAAACCAAGAGTATGGTTAAAAAAAAGATCGAAGCTTAGGCCACTAAGAAAAAGAGCAGGCAAACTACGATTCAATCCGAGTAGTTGATAGTGTGGAATAAAAAAAATGCCAGGCAGATAAAGAAAAAAGCCCCACTTCCCAATTACCGAATTAAATAAGGATAAGGTTACGATAAATATGAAGTTGGCTAAGATAAGTACGCCCAAAAGTCGGTTTAAAGCCATCTCCTATTCCTGTTTTCCTTGAGGGGGAGTAGGTCTGAGCACTGAGACTTCAGGAACTTTTCCTAGGTCTTTATGTAAGATAACTTTACCATTTTTAAATAGACCATCCCCACTTTCCTCGAGCATTCTTACTGTTCCAATATGAAGGCCGCTTGGAAAGGTACCTCCCAGGGCAGATGTTTTTAAAAACAGTGGTTTGCCTTTTTCAATGGTTATGTCGTGAGGTACATCTAATACTACGCCTATGGGTTTACCACCGGGAAGGATTCCGTCACCCTGAAAAGTTACCGGTCTGTCATCTCCTTGGAAGTGGGCAACGATTCGAAAATTTGGATTTGTGCATAGCTCAACTTTTGAGGAATTAAACCCAGATCGTTTAATTCTTCCAACAATTCCATGAGAAAAAACTACACCCATGCCAGGGGATATCTTTTGGTTGCTTCCTTTTCGTAAGGATAGTTCTTGCCACCATGAACTGAGATTACGGTGGGTAACCCTAGCGATTATAGGTTGGAAGGAAACTTCAGGGTCAATCCCGATCTCTTTTTGCAGGACAACTAGGCGTGATCTTAGGTCTTTAAGATGGGATATTTCATTTTCCCAATTTTTTTTGTTGTTTTCGTGAACCGTCCAATCTGCACGAATTCTTGCCAGATCACGGTTTTTGGAGATAAGAGTTTTTTTAGAATCAGCCTGGTGCCCCCAGTAGTTACTTAAATCTGATATTCTCGAAGTAATTTCCCAAATGGGAGCCTGAAATTCGTCAAAGGCTGACTGGGTGAATATTTTCCAACTAGATGGCAATCCTATAAAAAGAGCAAAAAAGACACCCAATATAAAAAAGGGTCCAAATCTGGGCCTGTCCTTGGGAGCGGCCAAGGTGAAAATTTATTGGGTTACCAATCGATCAATCTGTTCTCGACTTAAGGAGTCGAGCAGGTTGAGGAATTCGCCTGTACCATTAGCCACGCAACTTAAAGGGTCTTCTGCCTGAATCACAGTTAAGCCAGTTGCATCACTTATAACTTGATCCAATCCTCTAATGAGAGCACCACCACCGGCCAGAACAACCCCGCGATCGATCAAGTCAGCTGAGTGTTCGGGTTGGCAACGATCCAAGGCATTTTTAACTAAATCAACAATTTGTTGAACCACTTCCTTGAGGGCTTCTTCTCGAATTTCCTGGGAGGTGATGTGAATGGTTTTAGGTAAGCCCGCAGTAGAGTCCCTACCTCTTACATCCATACTCAATTCACCTGATTCTAATGGTGAAGCTGACGCAATGGAAAACTTGATTTCTTCCGCAGTTCTTTCACCAATTAATAAACCGTAGGCTTTTTTCATGTAGGCAACTATGGCTTCATCTAATTCATCTCCTCCAACGCGTATACTTCGTTGAAAGGAAACCCCAGAAATTGAAATAATGGCAACTTCGGTTGTTCCACCACCAATATCCACAATCATGTTAGCGTATTCATCATGGATCGGAAGGCCAGCTCCAATGGATGCAGCCATGGGTTCACCTAATAATAAAACTTCCCGAGCTCCTGCTCTTATTGCAGAGTCTTTGACCGCTCGTTTTTCAACGGCGGTTATGCCAGAGGGAACAGCAATGACAACCCGCGGGGGGACCAATTTTCGTTTATCAACCTTTTCGATGAAGTATCGGAGCATGGCTTCTGATATTTCAAAGTCAGCAATAACGCCGTCTTTCATTGGGCGCAAAGCTTCAATAGTTCCTGGAGTACGACCAAGCATACGTTTGGCTTCGGAACCAACTGCGCATACTTTCTTACTCGTTTTGTAGCGAGCGACCACACTTGGTTCACGAAGCACTATTCCACGATCCTTGACAAAAACCAAGGTGTTGGCCGTGCCTAGGTCTATTCCAATATCATTGGAAAGAAAGCCGAATAGGTTGCTTATCATGATTCTATTAAAAAAGAGTACACTTGATTTCTTTCGGTTTTCTTGCAGGTGTCAAAGAGAAAGCATTCACATAGCTAATAAGTTGGGGAAAACTTGGAAAGGGTAGCCTCAAATTAAGCTAATGATTTCTTTCTTTTTTCAGAAACAAATACTACAAGAAAGCCACCGACAAGAAGGAAAATGGAGTAAAATTGCCCGCGCGACATCCCAAAAATCAATGAGGCATCTGGTTCGCGAAAAAATTCACCTAAAATACGTGCAATAGCATATGCGATTAAAAACTCTCCTCCTAACCTTCCGGGAACTTTCTGAGTAACTTGAGACTTCCAAAATCTTGATTGAACAAAGATGAATACAAGAAGGCCTTCGAAAACTGCTGCATAAAGTTGAGATGGGTGCCGAGCTATCCCCATTAAAAAATCTGGAGCTTTAGGAAAAAGAACTCCCCATGAGCAATCTGTTGCTCTTCCCCAAAGTTCTCCATTTATAAAATTTGCCAACCTTCCAAAGAAGAGACCGGGGGGGACAACGCATGCAATCAAGTCTGCCACAGGCCAGAACGATTGATGAGATTTCTTTGCATACCAATAAGTGGCCAATATGACTCCAATAAATCCACCATGACTAGCCATGCCGCCCTGCCATACATAGAGTAACATTAAGGGATCGTTAACAAGTTCTTCTGTCCGATACAAAAGAGCAAATCCGATTCTACCTCCAAGCAATACTCCTAACACCTGAAAAGTCATTAGGTTGACAATTTGATCCTTATCATAGGGACTACGTTTTTTTCGGTAAGCAATAAGCAAGAGAAAATAGGCGGTTATAAAACCTGCTAGGTAGGACAAGCCATACCACCTCAATCCTCCTGGTCCCCAGTCTCCCCATGAATCAGGAAATTTCCATAAAAAGGGACTGAGGTCATGAACCCAAAATGAAGCAAGAAAATCCATAGTTAATCTTAGTTGCTAGGTTTTATCTCTAAATTGGACTGAGCGTCATGGCGACGTTTGGCCAACTCGCGCATATCAACTGCCAAATCATCATGTTCAAAGATTTCTTGGCCCAAAATACTTTCCATGATGTCTTCCATTGCCAGAACCCCAGCTACCGAACCAAACTCATCCACTGCAATGGAAAGTTGAGAATGCTCAGCGAGTAACAATCTCAAGGCTTTATCTGCACCAGCATTTTCAGGAACAAATAGCGGGTTAAAGGCTAAACTACTTAGTAAGGTTTGGGGTTTTTCCTCGACCATTGCATTGTGAAGATCTCGTCGGCGTACCACGCCGGTAATATGGTCAATATTATCGGAGTAGATGGGAATCCTGGCAAATGGGACATTGGGATAATTTTCAAAGACTTTTTCGACTGTCAAGTTTTCATCCAATGCAAGCATGACAGTTCGAGGGGTCATAATTTCACTAACCTTCACACCATCCAGTCGAAGTGCGTTAGTTACCCAGTCGCTTTCATCGTTGGAAAGCGTTCCTTCTTTTGCGCCTTTGCGAGCTAATAAGATAATTTCTTCTTCGTCTTTATCACTCGATTTTTTCTTGGGAGGAACCATAGCCTGCATCGTAAACTTGCAGATCTTTGAAAATGGAGTCATGAGCCATCGCACAGCCACAAGAGGAGGTATTAAAAAAGCAAGCATTTCTGCCCGATAACTAACGGCGAGATTCTTCGGCAGTATTTCGGAAAAAAATAAGATTCCTAAGGTCATTCCTCCAGCAAAGAATAGAATCGAATTACTTCCGTCGCCAAAGGTTTTCTCGGCCAAACCGCCTGCAAGTGTAGCACCGAGTGTGTTTGCTATGGTGTTTAGGCTAAGGATGGCCGCACTTGTTTCCTCAATCTCGAACCTCGCCTGGTCTAGTAATCTTCCTCGTTTGGGAGCTTTCTTTTTAAATTGTTCAATTTCAGCAGTTGTTACACTGAGAACCATCGCCTCGAGAATGGAGCACAGTGCGGAAACACCGATAGTCAAACTTACGGCAATTACTAGCTGGCTAGCCATTCAAAAATCATTTGTTGTACTTTGACAGAGCAGTGGCTCATCCCTATTACAAACTACTCATCTGCCGGATTTGGCAAGCTTTGAAAATGACAGACTTAAAAAAACTCACTCTTTACAATCATCACAAGAAGAACGGGGCTAAATTTACTCCGTTTGCTGGCTGGAATATGCCGGTTTCATACCGTAGTTCAATAGATGAGCATTTAAGCGTAAGGGAAAATGTCGGATTGTTTGATGTTTCACACATGGGAGAAATAGAGGTTTCTGGGCCTCAGTCGCTGGATTTTCTAAATTTCGCCCTGACCAATGATTTAAACAAATGTTCAGTGGGCCAGGCACAATACAGTCTTCTTTGCAACGAACAAGGAGGCACCTTGGATGACCTTTTGGTTTATCGTCTAAAGAATGACCATTTTTTACTTTGTGTTAATGCTTCCAATGTAGAGGACGATTACAACACTTTGTTAGAACGTTCATTGGGATTTAATTGCTCAGTTCACAATTTGACCTCCTCATTTGGACAACTCGCTTTGCAGGGGCCATCTTCTGAAAAGGTACTTAGTCAAATAATTGATCAGGACTTGAGGAAACTTTCCAAAATGAGTTTTCTTGAGGGTCATTGGATGGGGCAGAAAACAATTTTGTCCAGATCTGGATATACAGGAGAAGATGGCTTTGAAATTTATTGTTCTCCAACGGAGTTGAAAACCTGGGCCGATGCAATGGAGCAGTTTCATGTGCCCTGGATTGGTCTTGCCGCCCGTGATAGTTTACGTTTGGAAGCAGGTTTTCCTTTGCATGGTCATGAACTATCTCCGGAGATTTCTCCGGTCAAAGCCGGTCTTTCCTGGACTGTTGGTTGGAAAAAACAAAACTTTTATGGTTATACTGCATTAAGTGTTGAAAGAGACAATGGGGCAGCCCAGCGGGTAATTCATTATTTGGTAGATGATCGAAGAATTCCCCGTCATGGATGTGTAATTAAATGCCCGAATGGTAAAGAAGTTGGATCGGTTTTGTCCGGGGGATACTCTCCTCTGCTCAAAAAGCCGATGGGGACGGCACTGATAGATGCGACTGCATCAACAAACCTTAGCCTTAAAGGATGGAGAGCGATGCTTAGAGAAAATGAGATCCAATTGGACTTGGGATTACCGGTTTTAGGCAGAATTAAAGCAGCGGGAAAAAAATAAGCTTCTCCATATGGTCCTATGCGATAGTTGAACTATTTAGGGTCTTGAAATCCACGAATAATAACATCGACGCCGCCAAAATTGGAAAAGTTTAAATTTTCAATCATTACATGCTCTAGTTTTTCTCGGAGTTGTGACCTAACTTCCTTAACCTTGCAATCCGGCTCCACCCTTAGACGAACTAACAGGCGAATTACTTTTGATTTTTTATAAATCTTGGTAGCTGGTGAATGTACTCCAGGTATGCTCGAACAAGATTTTCGAACCAATTCTCTCAACGCTTGAGGAGTAATTTGCACAGCACCTTCTTCGTCGGAAAATACAGAGACGAGTTCGGTTTTTCCAAGTCTCAGAAACCACCAAGCGATAAAAAGTATAAAGGTGAAGGCCAGTGAATACCAAAAAACTGGGGATGCAATTGCCTCACTTGAATCAAGACTTAGGTAGTCTTGAATTTGAATGAGCATTGACACTAGTTATTCGGAGTCAGGTCCAGACCAGGTATCTTCACCATCCTCGTCCCGGTCCAAATTCTCTTGTTTTATATCATCAATGACGACATCAATTATGGATGCATGATTACCAGTCATTGAAAGGATCTGATCACGAATAGCTTCCTGGATTAGGGCTCCTGTTTTGGCAAGGTCTACTCCAAACCTTAAAACCACTCGGACTTCGATTTGATAAGTCCCGTCTTCTCCTTCAGTAACCGATACTCCGCGCTCTGATTCTTTTTTGGCGAAAAAATCAGTCAAGCCTTCGACTACACCTGCTCCGCCAACATTAATAACGCCTTTCACCGATTGGGTAGCAAGCCTTACAATGCCCGCAACCACACTGTGATTAATTCGAATGGTTCCTAAGTTCCCACTTTCTTCTGAGAATGTTGGGATACTTTCGTCAGAATCTGAATTTGTTTTCTTTTTAGTCATGCTGAGTTTCTCCTACTGAGATTTTTTAAAAACATCCTTGGGTGCCCGGGCCAAAAATTCTTCTACATACGAGGTAGTAGCCTCACCTTGTCGGAATCCTGGATCCAATACTATGGCCTTGAGAAATTCGATATTTGTATCAATTCCCCGGATTATATATTCACTGAGTGCCCGGTACATTCTATCCAATGCAATTTTTCGCGTTCTGCCATAGGTAACCAGTTTGGCAATCATGCTATCGTAGTAAGGGGAAACTGTGTAACCACCATAAACATGGGAGTCTACACGCACACCGTGTCCGCCAGGGGCATAATAAAGACCTATAGTCCCAGGGGATGGAGCAAATCCGTTAGATGGGTTTTCCGCACAAATACGACATTCGATGGCGTGCTTCTCATATGTGACCTCTTTTTGAGATATGCTGAGACGATTTCCAGAAGCTATATTAATTTGTTCTTTAATTAAATCGATGCCAGTAACTTCTTCAGTAACTGCATGTTCCACCTGAATACGGGTATTCATCTCGATGAAATAAAAATTCCCTTTTGAATCAACTAAGAATTCGATGGTACCTGCATTTATATAATCTGCTGCGTTGGTTGCCTTAATTGCAGCCTTTCCCATACGGGCTCGCAAATTTTTATCCAAGAAGGGAGACGGTGCTTCTTCGATGACTTTTTGGTGCCTTCTTTGCACAGAACAATCTCTTTCGCCAAGGTGAATAACATTTCCATGTTTGTCCGCTAATACTTGAAACTCGATATGTCTTGGATTCTCTAAATATTTTTCAACATAAAGCGCACCATTACCAAATGCTTTGGTTGCTTCTAAACGAGCAGATTGAAATTCCTTAGCAAAGCTCACCGCGTTGTGGGCTATTCGCATTCCGCGACCGCCACCTCCTGCAACAGCTTTTATAATAACCGGAAAACCAATTTTTTGAGCAACCTTAATCGCATCTTTTTCATTCTCAATAGGACCATCGCTTCCGGGAATAATGGGCACACCCGCCTTGCTGACCGTTTCACGGGCCATTGCTTTGTCCCCCATTTTACCAATAGTTTCAGCTTTAGGACCTATGAAATTGATATTGCATGAGGCACATTGCTCGGCAAATTCTTCGTTTTCCGATAAAAAACCATATCCGGGATGAATTGCATCCACATCAGCAATTTCAGCAGCACTTAATATGCGGTCTGCTCGGAGATAACTTTCTGCTCCTGAAGCTGGGCCAATACAAATTGCTTCATCTGCAAGTTGCACATGAAGCGACTGTTCATCGGCTTCCGAATAAACTGCAAGTGTTTGAATGCCAAGTTCACGACAAGCTCGGACTATGCGAAGGGCGATTTCTCCCCTGTTGGCAATGAGGATCTTTCGGATCATAGGGAAATTAGGATGGACGGATCTTGTACAAAGCCTGGCCAAACTCAACGCTCACACCGTCTTCGACTAAGATTTCTAAAAGTTCACCAGATACATCAGATTGAATTTCATTCATTACTTTCATTGCCTCGATAATGCACAAGACATCGCCTTTTTTGATTTTATCTCCGACTTTAATAAATTCGGGATCATCAGGAGAAGGGCGCCGGTAAAACGTTCCAACCATGGGAGATACAAATGAATTAGCGTCTTCCTTTTCTTTTGGTGCATCTGTGGATTTGCTAGATGCAGGGGGATCAAGAGGTTGTGCTTGGATCGGATGCGGATGAACCATAACTTCCCGATGGGAAACGGAACCTTGATTAGATCCTGGGCGTGCCAGCCTCAGCTTCAAGTCTTTTACTTCGATCTCAAGTTCTGTGAGATCCGATTTTTGCATTAATGAAACAATTCCTTTTAGCTCGCTTAAGTCCAATCTATGGTCCTCCTAATTTGAAGATTATCATGTTCCCCTTATCAAAGCTGATTTGGAACTACATGCAATGCTTGTTTTTGTAGAATTCTTGAAACACATTAGAATTTAGGGGCCAGGGGATTTGTTTTGAGATGAATAGTCCACTCAGGGTTTTCCCAGTCACCTTTAATTTTCACTGTACTTAGCCTCGACAGAGGGTCGGCCAAATTAACAAGTTGTTTTAATACTGGAATATTCAAATTACCTGCCAGTTTTAAATCTGCCAGTAAGTCGACTTCTGACTTAATCCAGTTTACTTCACCTTTGGCGTCGAAAGTTGACAAGGGACCGGATAGGGTTGCTTGGTCAAAAAGAATTCGGT
>JABBBW010000019.1 GCA_018607205.1 Opitutales bacterium
TCGTCAGGCTCATAACCTGAAGGTCGCAGGTTCAAATCCTGCCCCTGCTCCCAAATTATTAACCCTTAACAACATACAAAAGAAAATTATTTCTCCCATCCTCTCGTTCGGGATGGGCTTTGAACCATCAATATTATGAACGTATCTGTAAAAGATCTCCTCGATGCCGGAGTCCACTTTGGCCACCAAGTCCGCCGTTGGAACCCTAAATCCAAGCCCTTTGTTTACGACAATAGACACGGAATTTCCATTATTGATTTGGAAAAGACCTATGATTTGCTTGAGAAAGCTGCTCAGGCGGTCGAAGAAGTTGTTGGATCTGGTAAACAAGTCTTAATTGTCGGTACCAAAAGACAGGCTGTTGAACCAGTCCGTGAGCTTGCCGCTGCCACCAATATGCCATTTTGTGTGAATCGTTGGATGGGTGGAACTCTTACTAATTATGAGACTGTCTCCACAAGTATTGCGAAATATAAAAAGTATTTGCGCATGGAAGAAGACGGTACATTAGATAAAATGCACGGCAAAGAGAGTGCATCTATCAAGCGTCAAATGACACGCATGAACAGGGACTTTGAGGGGTTACTTAACCTACAAGGTTTACCTGGAGCACTTTTCATTATCGATTCTTTTAACGAATCTATCGCAGTGGCTGAAGCTAACCGTTTGAAAATTCCTGTGATTGCATTGGTCGACAGTAACTCTGACCCATCCCTTCTTTCTCACCCTATTCCTGGGAACGATGACTCGACCAAATCCATCCGAATCATTGTGGATGTCATTCTTGAGGCCATTCAGGCGGGGGCAACTAAACGCACTCAAATTCCAACAAAGCGTAAGGATATTACACCTGTCTCTCAAGAACCTGATTTTCTTGATAATGAAGATGAGCCAGAAGTCACCCTTCCCGAAGGCTATGACGAAATGGACTTTGACGACCGTAAGAAGGCAGAAAAAACTGTCGATGAAGAGCCTCAATCTGAGACAATTCCTGTAGCTGATAATTCACCTGCTTCCGTTGACGAGTCTGATTCAGATAGTAGTAAGAAAGCTGAAGCAAATCCAGATTCCGCAGACAATGCTGTCGCAGAGGAGTCAAAGTAAATAACTCTTCATTAACCTAATTTTTTACCAAGTTCGAATTACCTAAGATGTCCATCAACAAAGATAGTGTTATGGCCTTGCGCGAAAAAACTGGCGCCGGGCTTATTGATTGCAAGCGCGCCTTGGGCGAAAGTAACGGAGATATGGAAGAAGCTGTTTCCATACTTCGTAAAAAAGGAGTGGCAACCGCAGCGAAAAAATCCGGTCGCAGTGCAAGTGAAGGAATGATTGCTCAAGCCATATCTGAAGATCGTTCCAAGGGTATACTTGTAGAAGTAAATTGCGAAACTGATTTTGTCGCTAAAAACGATGACTTTGTTGTTTTCTCAAATGAAATTGCTAATGAACTTTTGAGTAGCCCAACAGCAGATTTTGAAGAAAAGAGAACTGAGCAGGTTGCAAAGATAGGTGAAAATATTAAAATTTCCAGATCTGAAACGCTTGCTCCTGAAACATCTGGCCTTGTTGAATCTTATGTCCACACCGGTGCGAAAGTAGCAGTACTCCTATCGGTAGGTTCCGATTCTTCAGAGGTTCATTCAAACGAACTTGTGGTTTCAATGGCCAAAGATATCTGCATGCACATTGCCGCGACTTCTCCGGTTTGTGTATCAAGAGACGAAGTGCCTTCAGAACTTGTTGATAAGGAAAAGGAAATTGCCCAAGCCCAAGCCGAGGGTAAGCCCCCACAAGCTGTTGAAAAGATTATCAGCGGCAAGTTGGAGAAATATTTTGCTGGCGTTTCTTTGCTTGAACAACCCTTTGTAAAGAACCCTGACCAATCGATTCAGCAATTTGTTGATGAAGTTGGAAAAGAGATTGGATCCCAACTCAAGGTAGAAAAATTCCTCCGCTTTCAAGTCGGGGACAATTCTTAATCTTTAAGGATTTACCTTCTTAGATAATCCCCTTTCATGAGGGGAGAGATCTTTATGCATTAAGCAGCCAAGTGCATACACTGGCTGTCAAGTAGAGGCAGAGCAGTATAATACCGTGGGTTTTTACTAGGTGCTTTCCTCCTAACCAGTAGATTAATATTCCAGTGGTTAAGAGTAACGAGAGGTAATCAATCCACGGATAAGGTGCTCCGCTGCATATCGGGCCCATCACTCCAGCCAGTCCACCAATAAGGGAAAGGTTAAATAGATTTGATCCCACGATATTGCCCAGAAGCATCGAAGTTTGAGCTTTCCGAATCAGGCTGATCGATGCAGCTAATTCTGGCAGGCTTGTACCAATGGCTAGTAAGGTAAACCCAATCAGTTCCTCAGGCACACCAGCAATCAATGCCAGGGTTTTAGATCCATAAACCAAAGAATCTGAACCAAGCCAAAGGGTAAGAGTCGCAAGGATGAGCATAATTATGGAAGTGAGCAGGCTGCTTGCAGGAGAGTTTTCGACTTGGCCTATTTCCTGAAATGTTTTGTTGGCTTTATTGTTCTTTAATGCATGAAAGGAAACAAAAATTAAATAAAGGACGATAAATACAAGTAAAAGAGTGCCTGGGATCATTCCTAGCTCTCCGCGTGGCAGAAAGACCAAAGCGAGGCAAAAACCAATAGTTATCCAGCTTAAGCAATGTCTTTGAGCCTGAGAAACCGCACCTTTTGTAGATATGTTTCCTAGCAGAAGGGCTATTCCGAGGATTAGGCCGATATTTGCTATATTAGAACCGATGATGTTTCCAAGAACCAATCCGGGAGAACCACTTCGAATAGCTGATAGGGAAGTAAATAATTCAGGGGTAGAAGTGGCGATCGACACAATGGTTAATCCAACTACCACTGGTGGAATACCAAGCTGGCAAGCAATGTTTGAACTATGATCGCTTAGCCAATCTCCTCCTTTGGTTAGAAGAAAAAAGCCTGTAATTATACAGAGAGTTAATAAACAAAGATAAAGGCCGTAAGATTGATGAGCCCATGGAGTGATCCAACTATCTAGAAGTTCGTACATCGGTAAGAAAACCGATTAGGGTGGTTGCTGAGTTTTGAATGGCAAGTAGATTCACGTTGCAAGAGTACTCATCCGCCCTTGACTTGACGGCACATTGCTTCATCTTTCCACATTTTGCGTGAGGCGTACTCCAAATGAATGCTCCTGAAAAACTTAAGGATACTTTAAATCTTCCAAAGACAAACTTTCCCATGCGTGCTAACGCAGTGGTGCGAGAGCCTGCTCGTATGAATCATTGGGAAACATCAGAAGTCTATGCAAAGATGCAAAAGAAAAACCAAAATGGTCCGTCTTTTGTACTCCATGACGGTCCTCCCTTTACCAATGGAGATGTGCATGTAGGCACGGCACTTAACAAAATTCTTAAAGACTCCATTTTGCGCTACAAAAACGCCCGTGGTTTTCGCACACCATTTTTACCTGGTTGGGATTGCCATGGTTTACCTATTGAGCATAAGGTAACTAAGAAATTAAGAGCCTCTAAAAAAGAGTTTGATGCTGTTGAGTTGCGCAAGGAGTGCGAAGAGTTCTCGAAGGCGTATATTGAAACCCAGCGTAGTCAGTTCAAGCGATTGGGAGTTTTGGCAGATTGGGAAAAAGAGTACAAAACAATGAATCCTGCCTACGAGGCAGAAATTCTTCGAACCTTTGCTGATTTTGTGGATCAAGGACTTGTTTACCGTAGTAAAAAGCCTGTCTATTGGTCTATTCCTTGCCAAACTGCACTGGCAGAAGCTGAGATTGAATACCTTGACCATAAAAGCCCTTCTATTTTTGTTCGTTTTCAAATAAAGGGGGAGAAAGACGAATACTTAGTAATCTGGACTACCACACCCTGGACCTTGCCTGCCAACCTTGCAGTGGCAGTTCATCCCCGGGAGACATACTCTGAGGTGCAGGCGAATGGATCAAGTTATTGGATCGCCGAACAACGGCTGAATGAGTTTACCCAGGAGTGTGGATTCTCCGACCATACAATTGGCCGGACTTGCACGGGATCCGACCTTGCTGGGAAAGCCACTCTTCATCCATTTATCGATCGAGATAGCATGGTTGTGAACGCTGAGTATGTAACCATGGATACAGGTACGGGGTGTGTACACATTGCACCGGGGCATGGATTGGATGATTACCTAACCGGTTTGGAACACGATCTAGAAATCTATTGTCCACTTGATGATGGAGGGAAGTATTTGGATGATGGACAAATCCCTAAAGAATTGGTCGGTCTTTCTGTTTTGGAAAAGGCAGATGGCTCCAAGGCAAACCATGCAGTTTTGGAAATTCTTACATCATCAGGAGCATTATTGGCTCATAAACAATACGACCATCAATATCCTCATTGTTGGAGGAGTAAATCACCGGTGATATTTCGAGCAATGGATCAATGGTTTGTTTCCCTCGATAAAGAAGATTTGAGAAGCCGTTGCATTAATGGATTAAAAGAAGTCTCATTTACTCCGGAGTGGGGGAGAAACCGAATTCATGGATTTCTTGAAGCTCGTCCAGACTGGTGCATATCGAGACAACGTTCCTGGGGGGTTCCGATACCGGTATTTTTTGATGATGATGGAAATGTATTACTTGATTCCAACCTGATTGAATTTCTTGCCTCAAAAATCTCGCAAGATGGGTGTAATTTGTGGTTTTCCCAAACAGCTGAGGAATTACTCGATGGTTATGACCTTCCTGATTCTTGGAAAGGTCGGAAATTATCCAAGGGGCAGGACACCCTCGATGTATGGATTGATTCTGGATGCAGTCATCGGGCGGTTCTTCGTAAAAATGAGGAAGTTTCCTGTCCGGCTGATTTATATTTGGAGGGCAGTGATCAACACCGTGGATGGTTTCAAAGCTCTCTTTGGACGAGTATGGTTTCTACCCAGTCGGCACCTTATCGAAGAATTTTAACCCATGGTTTTGTGGTTAACGGAGAAGGAAAGAAAATTTCCAAAAGCGATGGGAAACCCCAGACTGCAGATTCTTTTGTTACAAAATACGGGGCTGATGTTTTGCGCCTTTGGGTATGTTCGGAGGATTTCCGCAGGGATATTCCCTTGTCCGATGAAATCCTTGAACAGGCAGTGCGGGCCTATCGCACCCTGCGTAATACATTACGCTTTCAGCTTGGAGCCTTGCATGATTTTTCTCAGGCAGAGCATTCGGTACCAATCGAGCAAATGTCTCCGATAGATCTTTGGACTCTTGGGAAAACCAATGATTTAATTCGAGAAGTTACTGATTCATGCGAACAGTATGAATTTCACCGGGCTATTCAGTGTTTGAATCGATTTTGTTCGGGTATTCTTTCATCAACTTATCACGATGTGATCAAAGACAGGCTTTACACATTGGACCCGAACGATCCTTTGCGCCGTTCAACACAGTCGGCCTTAAGGATGATTTTCGAGTCTTTGATAAAATTAATCGGTCCCTTTACCCCTTACATTGCAGATGAGGCATGGGCATTTGGTCAATCGGGTGAGGAATATTGTAACGATTCATTGAGTTTACAGGATTGGCCGAAGGAAATTGATTTAGGAGAAGGTCAAATTGCAGTTTCCGATGTTCAGGAATTATTAGGCCTTAAAGATTCACATGTAAATGAAGCATTAGAATCTTTACGGGTGAAAAAAGAGATAGGTCAGTCTTTGGACGCATGCGTTAGTCTTTGTTTATCAACAGACAGTAAATTCGTTGATATTTTAAAACGTCGATCCTTGGATGAATTGGCTGAGTTATTTATTGTATCATCCGTTACCTTGGAAAATCTTCCTTCCGGAGAGGTAGATAAAGTCACAGCTTGTCATGCATCAGGTATACGTTGTCCCCGAAGTTGGCGCTGGGTTCCAGAGCTTGTTAAGGTGGAGCCATGGGGTGAAGTGTCCCCTCGTTGTGCCGAAGTGCTTGCCAAGATTCGTTGAAATCGTATTCTGCCGAAAATCTAGTTTATAATGACTGCAAAAAAGAAAGTCTCTTCTACAACCCGACCAAAACCAAACAAGGATAAAGCTGTGGCATCCAAAGCCAAGGCTCCATCCAAAAAAGCGGCCAAGCCAAAACCTACGGCGAAGCAAGCCTCTGTTAAGAAGGTGACTAAGAGCGTGCCTGCTAAGAAGAAGCCTACTGCTGCGTCTACCAAAACGAAAAAACAAGTTTCATCTAAGAAGGCAAAATCTACAGCTTCTTCAAAAGCCTCTTCGAAAACTCGTACATCTCAGAAAAAAGATTCAGCCACTATATCGAAGGTTAAAGAAATTGTCTCCAAATCAAGGGCGATCAATCAGAAGGAGGATACAAAACCAGAAAGCACCTCCTTTTCTTTCGATGATGTTCTTGGGTTAATTCATTCAAAAAAGAAAGAAAAACCAAAGAAGGTTACCGCCAAGAAAGCTGCAGAAGTTCAACCCCCAAAAGTAGCAAAGACCAAGCCTGAGAAAGTTTCCAAAGTAAAAAAGCTTACTACTGCTTCCATTGATGACATTCTAGGGTTTGGTGCTCCATCTGTGGGAGCAAGTCGACCGGTTTGGGATGTAACTAAAGTCCCCACTCAATGGGCTTCTTATTACGAATCGTTAATGTCCTTGCGGAATTCACTTAAAGGTTCTCTTGGAGAGCGTTCAAATGAGACCATAGGTGCGTCTGCTCGAGAATCGGGTGAATTATCAATAAATTCAAGTGATGCTGGAACTGAAACTTTTGACCGTGATTTAGCTCTTTCCATGGTTGCCAATGACCAAGAGGCTTTAGAGGAAATTGAAGAGGCGATTGATCGGATATTCGACGGCTCGTATGGAATCTGCCTGGAAACACAAAAACCGATTAACAAGAATCGCTTAAAGGCTGTTCCTTTCACCCGTTTTTCGGTGGAGGGACAAAACCAGTATGAGCGTGGAAGAATTAAAGAAAAAGATTTCGGTACTGGGACGTTTGCTACCTTAGCAGATTCAACTATGGGTGAAGAAGACTAGGTTTGTGGGCCTATCTTCTTTGTAATTTTTTATTTTGGTACAATATTTACGTTTGTGGACCCTCTTGGTCAGCATTCTTGTGCTTGATCAATGGTCAAAGTCATGGGTAGTCGAGAGGGCAGTTGAGCTCAGAAGGAATCCTATCGTATTAATTGATTCTCTCGAGGGACCTGAAGCTTTTCTCGAATTTACTTATGTAACCAACCCGGGAGCGGCATGGAGTCTTTTTTCGGACTATCCTGAAGCTCTAACCTTATTAGCTGGAATTGCTTTGGCTTCTATTTTTATTTTTCGCAGGCATTTGGAACTCCACCGAAATTCTTTGCAGTTTGTTTTTGGAGCGATTGCGGGGGGGATTGCAGGAAACTTAGGGGATCGAATATTTCGTAATCCAGCAGCGGTGGTTGATTTTATCGATGTTTTTCTCCCTTGGGTCGAGTATGATTATCCCATTTTTAATGTTGCAGACTCAGCTATTTTTATCGGGGCTTTTTCCTATCTGATTATAGGTTTTTTGGATTCGAAGACCAAAGATAACGGTCAAAAGAATATACCAGTATAAATCAGGCGGGTTAGCAGTAGGAGCCTGCTTATTCGAGATTCATTACCTGTTCACGAATTTTTTCAATTTCTACCTTTGCTTCAATAACGAGATTAGAAATTGTAGGAGTTAAAGATTTTGAGCCCAAAGTATTAAACTCTCGGCCCAATTCTTGAACAATAAATTCCAGTTTTCTGCCAATTGGTTGTTTAGCATGTAAGCCTTCTTCAAATTGTTCCAAGTGACTGCGTACCCGAGTAATCTCTTCAGAGACATCAGATTTTTCAGCATAGACAGTAAATTCCTTACGAACTGCGTCATCATCGCAGTTTATATCCAAGCCACTTTCTTTAAGTCTTTGTAGTAAGCGGTCTCTCCATTCTCTAGCGAGTCCCTCCGTGTTTTTTTCAACTGAGTGAACGATTTCGCCTAAACTATAAGCACGTTTCCTTAAGTCTTTGGCAAGTGAATCGCCTTCTTTTCCGCGCATTGAAACCATCTGATTAAGGGCAATAGTTGTCTTGTCGATTAATATGTCTTCGATTGAGTCCAACGACGGTACCACGGGTTCCCTTGAGCCCGATGTCAGTATCCGTTGTATTAGATCGACGGATGGTGAATAGGGGAGATCTTGGCTAAGGCAAATTTTTTTTAATTCGTCTAATTTGTCGCCAACTCTTGCTTCTTGATCGCGAGAAGGATTTTCTGCTGAAATCGCTTGTGGTTGAAGCAGAATTGATAGACGAATCCGTCCACGCTCTACCGAAGAACGAATTAGTTTTTGTGCTTCCCTCTCAAAAAACTGCCATTCCTTGGGCCCGTGTAGTAGGAATTCAAATCCTCTTTTATTTACTGAAGAAAGTTCGATCACACCATGAAATTCGGGCAGGGTAATCTCCGCCCGTCCATAGCCAGTCATACTCTTCATAAAGTTGGCATTTGGGGAAGTCCGCTCACGCCCATTAAGCGGGCTGCTTCCATCGCATCTTTATCCCCCCGACCGCTTAAATTTACGCAGAGCAATTCATCCTTTCGCATCTCTTTGGCACGTTTAAAGGCATGAGCGAGGCCATGAGAGGTCTCAAGTGCGGGTAGGATGCCTTCTGTCGAAGATAGTGCCCTGAAGGCGTTAAGTGCGTCCTCGTCGCCAGCATGGGCAAATTCAATCCGGTTAAGGTCTCGGTAAAATGCATGTTCAGGACCTATGGCAGCATAATCCAATCCTGCAGAAACTGAGTGGGTTTGGTTTATTTGTCCATCCGGGTTTTGCAAG
>JABBBW010000175.1 GCA_018607205.1 Opitutales bacterium
ATGGGGGATTGATCTTTCCCAGATTGCAAACAAAACCCAAGGGGAAAAGAATCCGGCCAATTAGGTGAACCGGTCAGAAGGATACTACCGTCGGACTCAATTTTTAAAACTTGGGCAGACAAACTCCCCCGAGACAGTACCTTTGCCCGATGAAGGTTCCCGCATGGATCATGGGCCAGGCAATCCGTGAAGGTACCTCCCGTATCAATAAAAAAGGACCAATGGGAAGTCTTTGAATTCATCAATGTGGACAACCGTTTGCCCAGGACTCAAGAATAGGCAGGTAATCCTTAGGTAATTGTATTTGGCGGGCTCCTTCAACCACTGCCGTTTGGTAGCGAGGTTGGGGAATTCCATATTGATAATCACAGGACAAATAGACCCACACCTTCGCAAAGGTATTTTGCCCTAGCAATTCCACCTCCATTTCCACACGTTCATAATACCCCCCAGCTACTCCCTCGTAGTGATCGAGGGCACGCCAATGTTTTTCTTTTAAAGTCCAAAGACAGCCAAGTACCTTTGAGCCCTCCTTTTTTTCGATCCCCGCATAACCATTGCCATTGATAAAATATTGCCAATCCGCAAGACGGGCGATTTGGCCGAGCATAGCACCTGGACAGCGCATCGCCATCTGATCGAGGTTCATATTTGAACCATAAGCAAAGTACATGGTAGACATCTGAAAATAATTAAATTGGAATCAGCATGATGTTGGGACGGATCAAGAAACTGGCAAGTGTGGAACTGCTTTCGTGCTTGTAAAGGCGACAAAAATAGGCAGTATTTGAGCCCATCGTTAGGAACCACTCTTCGGAGTTGTCCCCTTGACTGTATCAAACCAACCAATCCAAGAGGCGAGGAAGGAATGACGAAAACGGCGTTACGGCTAAACCTGAAACGCGAATGGGCATCCGTCCATTCTTCGAGTCGAGCAATCCAATAAGACCAATGTCAAAACAAGTAAATAAACAGTCAATCATCGAAGATAATCGTTCCCATGAGAAAGATACCGGGTCCAGCGAGGTACAAGTTGCCCTGCTTACCGCTCGTATCAATCACCTTACGGAACATTTGAAAACCCACCGCAAGGATTTCCACTCCCGCAGAGGATTGCTAATGATGGCAGCCCGCCGGAGAAAACTTTTGGATTACCTTAAGAAGAACGACCTGAAAGGCTACAAAGATTTAGTCGAGAAACTCGGCTTGCGTCGCTAAAGGATCGATCCCCTCTTTCTCATTCTTGCAATTTTTTTCATACTCGAAGCCATGCGTTGGCCCGAGTCTTTTTCCTTTTTTTGCGGATCAATGGAACTCTAATGTGCCGATTGAACCTCTTGGAAAGGCTTTGCCCAGACAATCCGGTCCGGTCAATGGATGAATCGAAGAAATAAGTAAAATACCCAAACCTAGTACGAATCAATGAAACAAAAGTATAATGTAAACGCCGAAAAACTCGGCATTCAAATCTCTTCTGGCACACTTGCCGGATTGGCCGGTGGAGCCGTAACGATAACCCAGGGGGAGACCAGCGTGTTTGTCTCTGCAACTGCCTCTTCCACCCTGCGCCCAGGACAGGACTTTTTCCCCTTAACCGTGGATTACCGTGAAAAATTTACCGCCGCTGGACGATTCCCTGGTGGATATTTCAAGCGCGAAGGGAAACCAACAGAAAAAGAGGTTCTCACTTCTCGTCTTTGCGATCGTCCGTTACGCCCCCTATTTCCCAAGGGTTTTTTAAATGAAGTTCAATTAATCGGTTACCTTCTTTCGACCGACATGGAAAACGAAGGCGATGTATTGATGGTTAATGGTGCTTCCGCCGCCCTTATGATTTCTGACATTCCATGGAATGGACCAATTGGATGTGTACGCTTGGGACAAATTGACGGCGAATTCGTGGTCAATCCAACCAACGAACAAATGTACGATTCCGCACTCGATCTGATTTATGTCGGAAGTGAAAAGGAAATGATGATGATCGAAGGTTCGGCTGATCAAATCCCTGAAGATCGTTTTGTCGAAGCCCTCGAGTTTGCTCATGAATCCATTCAGGAAATCATTGCAGCCCAGCGCGAATTAGCCGAACTTTGTGGCAAGCAAAAGAAGGACTTTGACTTGGTCAAGGCACCAGACAATGTCTTAGAACTTTGCCGTGAAATTACTGGAAATCGCATGGAAGATGCGATCTTTGCTGATTCCAAACAAGAGCGCCAAGTTGCGGTCGATGCGATCAAAGAAGAAGCTGATAAAGCATGTGAAGAAAAGTTTGGAGATGATTACGATTCTGATCATGTAAAAATGGCTTTTGAAGTAATTCAGGAAGAAATTTACCGCGAAAATATACTTATTAAAGGAAAGCGTGCCGATGGGCGTGGACCGGATGATTTGCGCGAAGTAACCTGCGAAACGGGAGTGCTTCCACGTGTTCATGGATCCTCAATCTTTAGCCGTGGAGAAACTCAGTCCCTCGTTCTTTCCACCCTTGGTACAAGCCGCGATGTTCAGGATCTTGATGGTTTGACTGGCGGACCGACCTCCAAGTCTTTCATCCTTCACTACAACTTCCCCCCGTTTTCGGTGGGAGAAGCTGGTAGGTTTGGATTTACCGGACGGAGGGAAATCGGTCACGGTGCATTAGCGGAACGTTCTGTACTTCCAGTACTTCCTCCCGAAGACGAATTCCCCTACGCCATCCGTGTAGTTTCTGAAATTATGTCATCCAATGGATCCACCTCAATGGCAAGTGTCTGTGGAGGATCACTCGCATTGATGGACGCAGGAGTTCCCCTCAGCGGCCATGTTGCTGGTATTTCAACTGGTTTAGTATCTCAACATGATGAGAACGGAAACATAACCAAGCATGTGGTACTAACCGACATCATTGGTGCGGAAGACCATTTTGGCGACATGGACTTCAAGGTATGCGGAACCCGCAAAGGAGTAACTGGATTTCAGCTCGACCTTAAGATTCAAGGCCTTCCCTTTGATATTGCAAAGGAAGCAGTCGTACAGGTTACTGCAGCGAGAATGAAAATTCTCGATGTTATGGATGCCGCACTTCCTTCCCATCGTACCGAATTGCGCGAACATGCTCCCCGTATTGAAACTGTTAAGATTGACCCCGAAAAAATCGGTGCGTTGATCGGACCAGGAGGAAAAAATATTCGCCGCATCACCGAAGTCACTGGTGCCAATATTGATATCGACGAGGACAACAGCGGAAAAGTTCGAATCTATGCAACAAATTCTGAGGCGATGAAACGTGCCCTCGAAGAAGTTGATTTAGTAACAGGTGAAATCGAAGTCGGTAAAATTTATCGCGGAATTGTTCGTGGAGTTAAAGAATTTGGTGCCTTTGTTGAGTGCTTACCAAGCAAGGAAGGACTTTGCCACATTTCTGAACTCGCTGACTTCCGTGTCAATAAAACCGAGGATATTTGCAAACTTGGAGATGAAATTATCGTCAAGTGCATCGGGATCGACGATAAAGGGCGTGTTAAACTAAGCCGTCGTGCCGCGATGGAGGAAAGTAAACCAGCCGAAGATACGGAATCATCCAACGAGGAATCGAAGGAAGAAACCGCCGAACCGGCAGCCTCCTAACCCAAGCTTTTACACTCCAAAGCTTCTTACCAAGAAGAGCGGACGTCCCATTCGGGCGTCCGCTCTTTTTGTTTACAGAAAAATAACTTCTTAACATTAAAAATCTTCCGGTTGCCCGATGCCGGTGAATTCGCTAGGCAATACTTACGATCTATGAGCGAAAAAGATAAACCATTAGTTTTAGCAACCAATGATGACGGAATCCATTCGAATTTCCTCATTCGACTTGTCGAAGCTCTAAGTAAGAATTGCGAGGTCATAACCTGTGCTCCGGATGGCGAGCGAAGTTGGATCGGCCATGCTATTACCAGGCACCAGCCTCTCAAAACGGAAAAACTGAAAAAATATCCTGGCAAAGAAGCTTACTCCGTAAATGGCACCCCCGCAGACTGTGTAAACTTGGCAGTGGGAAATTTATTAGATCGTGAACCCGATATAGTGGTAAGTGGAATTAACCTCGGATACAATGTCACCATGCCCATGGTTTTATCCTCGGGTACAGTTGGCGGAGCGATGGAAGGTGCCCTTCTGGGTTTGCGGGCCATGGCAGTTAGCCTTGCCCTGCCCAATAATGAATTTGACGAGATTCGTGAAGGTGGTGGAAAAGTGACGGGTGAAATGGCTAAGACTTTGGAAGCTGCAGCAGAATCAGCGGCGAAATATGCCTGCACCATTGCCAGCATGCCAACACCGGAGGGATTAACCGTGCACAATGTAAATTATCCCCCTGGATACAAGGGAGAACATGATCCCATACTGACCTTTGCCAATTCCCTGAAGCTCAACAGTTTATTTGACCTTAATGAGGATGGAAAAAGCTATCAACTCACCTACAAAACAGAATGGTTGGACAAGGCAAAAATTGAAGTGGGCTCGGATCTTTGGGCCTTACAGGAAAATATGGCTACAGTTTCCCGGCTGGACTTTTCAGAGGCCTGCGGGAAAAAATACCTCGAACCTTGATTTTTTAAAATGCTTCATAGATTATTTCGTTTAATTTATTGGGGAAGACGTAGGAATTACGGAAAACCTTATCGTAAAATTTCTGGACGATCGATGGATCGTGATTTGGTTCATTATTTTCACGATTTTGGGGATGACGGAGCCAATACACACCAGTCTCACTGGCTGCGGAAATTGATTACAAAAATGGTATGTTGGGCTGTATTTTTGTTTTTTGCATCGTGGTTTGCTTATGAAAGTTATCTCGGGCTATTAATTTACGATGGATAAGCACTCATTTCGCTTGATCGAAGTGGGTGAAATCGCTATAGATTTACCTTTTCCAAAATTTCATCATGAGAAAGACGCATAAAGGAATCGCCAAAAGATTTAAGGTCACCGGAACCGGCAAAGTTACCCACCGCAAGCCTGGGCAAAGACACTTACGGCGTAAGAAGTCTAACAAGCAGGTACAAGCCGGTCGCCAAAACCAAGTTTTAGCACCGGGTATGGCCAAGCGTGTAATCAACGCTCTTTCGAGCTAATTTTAACCTAAACCACCGTAGAGGAGATCATCAGACATGCCACGCGCACGCAACGTTCCAGCAACCCGCAAACGCCGCAAAAAAGTTTTAAAGAAAGCTCGCGGATATTTTGGAAATAAATCCCGCCTTTTTCGCTACGCTAAAGATGCAGTAGACAGAGGTGAAGCATATGCCTATGCCCATCGCCGCAAATATCGCTCTGAGATACGCCAACTTTGGATTGTTCGTATCAATGCAGCTTGTCGTGCAGAAGGTCTACGCTACGGGGAATTCATTCACGGATTAACTAAAATCAATGTGGATTTAAACCGTAAGATCCTTTCCGAACTAGCAATTCATGAACCAGATGCGTTCAAGGAATTGGTAGAAAAAGCGAAAACCGCCCTTGCGGCCTAAGGGCTCGCTAACCTTTTGATTGGCGTGGAGAATGATCTCCAAGCCATTGTCTCACAAGCGGAGGCAAGCCAGGCAACTATTTCCAACCGTTCAGATTGGGACCAGGCAAAGGCTGTGATACTCGGTCCCAAAGGATCGCTTACACAGGCATCCAAACTGATCGGCAAATTACCCAGGGAGGAAAAACCTGCATTTGGTCAGGCCCTCAACCAGGCAAAAAAACAGGTGGAAGCTCTTTTTGCCAACTCCCTATCCCGCATTGAAGAGCAAGCAGATCTTATCGCTCTGGGAAACCCTTACGACCCTACCCTGCCTGCTGTCCCCAATCGTTCAGCATCCCTTCATCCCCTAAGTGCAACCAGGCGAAAAGTGGTAGCCATTTTTCGAAAACTTGGATTTACGGTGACCGAAGCAACCGAAGCAGAAACCGAGTGGTTTTGTTTTGATGCACTGAACACCCCGGAAGACCATCCTGCGCGAGACGAACAGGACACTTTATTCTTTTCTCCCGATTCCAAGTGGGCAAATGTTTCCAAGAAGGCAAAGGAAGCACATCTTTTACGCACCCATACATCCTCGGTACAAATTCGTACGATGCTCCGGGAGAAACCACCTCTTCGAGTTATCGCTCCCGGGCGCTGTTTCCGTCGGGACACTGTCGATGCTACTCATTCCGCAAACTTTCATCAACTTGAAGGATTGTGCGTGGATCGTGGAGTCACCCTTCTCGACCTGAAAGGCGTGCTTGATCACTTTCTCAAAGAAATGTTCGGGACCAAGGTACAAACCCGTTTGCGCCCGAGTTTTTTCCCTTTCACTGAGCCAAGTTTTGAAGTTGATTTAAAAGCTCCAAACTTAGGAAAACTCAGCGATAAATGGATCGAAATTATGGGTTGTGGACTGGTCGACCCCGAGGTTCTCAAACTGGTAAATTTAGACCCCGACGAATGGAGTGGGTTTGCTTTTGGAGTAGGGATCGAACGGATTACAATGATTCTTCACGGAATCGATGATATCCGGCATTTTTATCAAAACGATCAACGCTTCCTTAGCCAATTTTCCGGATCTCTATGAAAATAAGCCTAGAATGGTTAAAGGAATATGTTGAGTTGCCAGCGGATACGGGCGAGTTGGTCGATGTTTTACCGATGCTTGGCTTGGAGGTTGAGGAACCAGAAGGAGAAACACCCGAATCCTTAGACAAGATTGTTGTGGGTGAGGTGCTGGACAAACAACCCCATCCGGAAGCTGACCGCCTGAGTGTATGCCAGGTAAATGTGGGAACGGATGAACCGGCTAATATTGTTTGCGGAGCGACTAATTTTCAAGTGGGTGATCGCGTGCCGGTTGCCCTACCCGGTGCAAAATTGCCGGGTGGTTTCAAGATCAAGAAGTCAAAACTGCGCGGCGTAGCTTCCGAAGGTATGATGTGCAGTGCCAAGGAATTAAAATTGGGTGACGATGATGCTGGCTTAATGATTCTTTCCGATTCTCCAGTGATTGGTACTCCCATTAAAGATACCATTTCTTCAGACCGGGTACTCGAACTGGAAATCACTGCCAACCGTGGAGATTGCCTTAGCCATTTAGGCGTGGCCCGTGAAATTTCTGCCCGTTATCAAAAGAAATTAAAAATTCCAAGTTTAGAGGCATCTGCCGAAGCGGTTGAACAGGCAGATGAAAATTGTTTGCTTAAGAAAATTCAACTGGAGGACGATGCCTGTCCTTATTACACCCTGTGGACCATTCGCGGGGTCAAAATTGGTCCAAGTCCGGACTGGTTACAAAAACGCCTAATGGCGATGGGTTTAAAGCCGATTAATAATGTGGTGGATGTAACCAACTATGTGCTACTCGAAACCGGGCAACCCCTTCATGCCTTTGATGCAAAAAAAATCAAGGGTTCCTCCATCATTGTGCGCCGTGCTCACGAGAATGAATCCATTACCACATTAGATGGGGTCGAGAGAAAGTTGCAAAGCGATATGTTAGTCATTGCTGATGCCGAACGTCCACTAGTAGTTGCGGGCGTTATGGGAAGTATTGATGCAGAAGTGGATGATTCAACCACAGACCTAGTACTTGAATCCGCGTGGTTTCGCCCAGGTTCTGTACGCTCGACTGCCCGCCGGCTCGGATTGCACAGTGATAGTTCACAAAGATTTTCCCGGGATGTCGACCCCGCCGGGGTTAACTACGCCGCACGCCGGGCAATCGATTTAATTTTAGATACAGCTGGGGGCGAATTGGCCCCGTCTTTTGTATCTTCTGGTTCTCCTCCCCGTAGTGAGCGGACCATTTCTATTGAACATACTTTTGTCGAGAAGACCTGCGGATTTTCCGTATCTGGTGAAGACTTAAGTGAAGCGTGGAAAAGGCTTGGATTTTCCGTTTCTGGAAATGGCCCCTGGGATGTGACCGTACCTTCCTTTCGTTCAGAAGTTGAACGTCCAATTGATTTGGTGGAGGAATACCTACGCCTTCGTGGAACCGATGATCTGACCGACTCACGAATTGTTTTTCCTGCCCTTGAGCGAGAAAATGATCTTTCCTATGATTTTTCACAGGATGCGGTTGATCATTTGCTCGGCCAAGGATACCAGGAATGTTGCCACTACAGTTTACGTTCCTCAGCGGAGGTGGAATCCTGGTTTACTCATCTATCTACTGATGAACTTGCCCTGTCTAATCCACTGACTGCAGACCATACCCATGTTCGCCCCTCCTTGCTACCGGGATTGGTTGACGCACTTGCCCACAACCAAAAGAATTTGAATGACCTTACCCGTGTATGCGAGGCTGGTCGGATTTTTCGACCGGGGCCTCGGGGAAATGTCGAATGGATAAGTGTGGCATTTGCTGCCTTTGCCCGCTCAAACGAGCGCGGTTGGAGGGAAGAACCTGCACTTGATTTTTTTGCCCTGAAAAACCAAGTCAATTCATTGCTTCGTTCAACTGGACTAACCCTGCCCAAAGGATTATGGACCACCATTTCTGAAGATGCTTCATGGCAGGATGGATACTCCGCCCGTTTGGGAGATGCACACAAAAACAAGTTGGAAATTAACCTGGGCATTATCCGCTTATCGCTAACAAAAGAAAAGGAAGCCAAGGGCCCTGTATTTGCCGCCGAGTTGCTGATCGATCCGGTATTGCTGAGCAAACGAAAAAAACCCGTAGACTTTGTTCCTTTTTCCACCTTCCCCCCAGCCA
>JABBBW010000091.1 GCA_018607205.1 Opitutales bacterium
GCATGGCCTGGAGGTTTCTAAAATTCTTGTGGTTACATTCACCACCGCAGCTACCGAGGAATTACGCGGAAGGATTCGGGAACTCTTGGTCGAAGCATTGGAAATGCTCCAGGGGGAGGGATGCGAAATTGAAGATGAAACCATTCGGCAACTTGCGAGCGCTGGAAGCAATAAAGACAAATACATCCGTCGGATCCGATTAGCCATAACCTGTTTTGATGAAGCAGTCATTCATACCATCCATGGGTTTTGCAACCGTGTGTTGGCAGAAAATTCTTTGGAGACCCATGCACTTTTTGAAGCTGAATTGGATCAGTCTGCAGATGATTTAATCACCGAAGCAATGCATGAATATTGGCGTTGTTCCATGGCTGATGTCCATCCTGTGGTTGCTGCCTCGGCTTCTGTTTCCAGGTTGGGACCGGATGAACTGGTAAAGTTTTTCAAGAGTTTGCCGGTTACCCGATCTTTCCAAATGGGGTTTGGTCAGGGTGAGGACCCTGCCTTGTTCAGGGAACAATTAATTCTTGGCTTTGAACTGCTTAAAGATTCATGGATACAGGGGAGAGATGAATATTTTCAATTCATTGAAAAATGCGTGAATAAAAGAAATCGTGCTTACACCCAATCCGACCGCCATGCCCGTTTGCTTGATGATTTATTGGTCAAACAATCCATTTCCCCATCTGGGATAGAGGTTCTACGCGAAATTCGTTCTTCCAAGCTCTCTGTACGTAAAGAATTTATTAACGATCCAAGGCCCCAATTTTCCCGGCAGGCGGAAGAGTTTTGTTTAGCATTGGACCGGTTTTTCACCATTGTCCGAATCGACGGTGCGAATTATTTGCGCAAACGTATAGAGGAATGGAAGAATGCCCGTGGTTTACTTTCTTTTGATGATCTTTTACGGCTCACTGCCGATGCAGTAACCCGAAAAACCGAGGCTGGAGAGTCTTTGCGTCAATCCTTGCGGACAAGTTTTGAAGCGGCTCTTATCGATGAGTTCCAGGATACCGACCCTGTACAATTCAAAATCTTTCAGGAATTATTCGGGTCGAGTGAAAAGCACAGAATGTATCTGATTGGTGATCCCAAACAATCAATCTACCGGTTTCGTGGTGCTGATATTGAGGCCTATTTTGAATTTGCCCGTGCAACCGGAGCCAAGACTTATTCTTTGGATAAAAACTTTCGGACCACTTCTTCCTTGGTCCGTGGGGTTAATCAATTTTTATCTGCCCCTGCGGAAAGTCCCTTTTTGCATCCCCAACTTCCTTTCCACCCAGTCAATCCAAACCTTGGGGGGTCAGCAGATCAGAACAAGTTGTTTCAATTTGGGGAAAATTCTACTCCTTCATTTGTGATTCGTGAATTACAAATCCCCGGAGATCGTCGGCCTAATAAGTCGATTACTCAGGGCACCATCCGTATTGATATGGCCAATGAAATATTTGATCTTTTGAATGACGGAAGGGTAGGGGGAAAAGAGGTGAACCCGGGCGATATTGCCGTCCTTGTACGATCGAACTCCGAAGCCCGTGAGGTTTGGGAATATTTTTGTTCCCGCGGATTACCCGCCGTTGTTTTTAGTGATATGAGCTTGTTTGAGACCGAAGAGAGTCGTGAACTTTGTTGGGTCTTACAGGGAATAGTCGATGCACAAAATGATCGCTCTATCAGGCGGGCTCTTGCTACAGGCTTGCTGGGAATGTCGAGTGATGATTTCCAGGGTTGGAAGGATGATCCAGCTGAATGGGAAAGATGGGTCGGGCAGTTCCGTGGTATTCGAAAGACCTGGCGAGAACAGGGAATCTATGTGGCTTTGCGAAAATTATTTCGAGAAACCGGAGCGATTGAACGGAATTTAAAACGCCCGGATGGTGAACGCCGGGTGACTAATTTTTTACATCTTTCCGAGGTTCTACACCAAGCAACCGCAAACAATCCGATGTCTCCATCCTCTCTTGTTGTATGGTTACGTGCAAAAATGGACCAAAAGAACCGCTCGAATGAGGAGTATCAATTACGCCTTGAATCCGAATCTGCGGCCATTCGCATTCTCACGGTTCACAAATCAAAGGGTTTGGAGTATCCAATTACCTTTCTTCCTTTTCTGGGGTTTTCCACCGAACCCAAAAAAGGGGCGTTCACTTATCACGATAAAGATGGGCAATTGACTGTGGGTATGCGGGAGTTGGCAAATGACGAAGATTTGAATCGTGGCTATTTGGCAGAATCCCGGGAAGATGCACGCGTTCTTTATGTTGGTCTTACCCGGGCGTCCTCACGATGTTATCTTTATCATCTTCCTGAAGTTGGTACTGAGCAAGTTCCCTCATCTGCACAGGGCCGGATTTTGCAGGAAATTACAAAATCATCCAGTACTAGAGGGATTGCAGGCTGGATTGAACACTCTGGTTTGAATGAAGAAATTACCCACGATTATTTATCTCTTAACCCAACCGAGCGTGGAGTACGGAATGGACAAACCGCAGAGTTTCGAGTCGCCCCGGATTCTTTGCTTTCAGAAGTTTTTCCCCGTGGGCGGACTTTACCCACAGGGAATCGGATTGAGTCTTTTAGTAGTCTGACCAAGCAGGTCGATTTTAATGGGTTTGATCTGGATGGCGTATCGGTCGAGGAGGGCGAAAAAATGGATGGTTCAATCTCTGATGATCTAATCTTTAAATTCCCTGCAGGTGCAAATGCCGGGAATTTTATGCACGACCTGTTTGAACATTTGTCCTTTGACGATTCATCCGGTTGGGAGGAAATGGTTGGATCGAAATTGGAGGATCATCAATTTGATTCTTTAATTTGGAAAGCACCTATTTTGAAAATGGTCAGCCATGTGATGACGGTCGATCTGTTTCCTGGTTTTTCACTCTCTTCTTTGTCTACTTCCGACCGGATGGAAGAGATGGAATTTCTCTTTCCTTCTGCAAGCACGGAACTATCCAAACTCGGATCAATTCTTCCTGATGATTCCCAACTTAAAAAATATTTATCGAGGGTAGATGGATCGGAATGGGCGGAATTGGAAAAGGATGGGTATTTGACTGGCTTGGTCGATTTGGTCTTTCGTGATCGTGGACGTTATTACATTCTCGATTGGAAATCCAATCTCCTTAGCGGACGGGTGGATGGATTTGAACAAGCTGCCGTTGAGCAAGAGATGCATGATAATCATTACATTTTACAATACCATCTCTATGTACTCGCGATCTATAAATTTTTGAAATCCCGCATTCCTGGATTTTCATATGAGCGGGATTTCGGCGGGGTTTATTATTTGTTCACTCGTGGTATTCGACCATCTTCCAATCGCGGCATCTTTTTTGATCTCCCCTCCCTTTCAGTGGTCAGTGCCCTAGAAGATACCCTTTGTTCGCCGGTTTCCTCCAAATGAAAAAGGATCAGGAAAACAGTCCGCATCTACTTGCCTTGGCGCGGGCGGTCGGGTCTTTCTTTGCATCACGGGAATCTCCCGAGCATGCCAAGGTTCTGGGGAGTTTGTGCGAACTTCTCACCTTGCAAAACGAAAAAGGAACCACCCATCTTCTTGCTTCTGAGTATCAGGATCTTTGTGCAGATCCGAGTATTTTTTCTCCTGTCGGGCAGGCAGATGAAAACCTTCCCCTTGTGCTGACCGCTTCAGGAAGTTTGTATTTTCGCCGATACTTCGAATATGAGATAGAAATTGCCAAATCTTTGGCTGCTCGAGCATGCCTCGAGCAACGTTCTTTTTCATCCGGTAGTCTGCAATTTTTTGACCAAGTAATTCGTCCCCATCTCGATGACTCCCAATCCTTAGCAGTGGGAGTAGGAATGCAAACGAACTTACTTTTTCTCACTGGTGGTCCAGGAACAGGTAAGACCCGTACTCTTGCTCTTTTGCTTGCTTGTATGCTGAAGGAATCTCCAGGTCTTTCGATTGCTTTAGCCGCACCTACCGGGAAGTCTGCTCATCGAATGCGCCAATCCATCGCCCAAACATTGGAAGATGTGGACCTTCCCAGTGAGGTTGCAGAAAAGTTGCTACACAGTGCCCGGGCAAGTACCTTGCACCGATTACTCGGATCAGTTCACGGGTCTGTAGACTTCAGGCGTAATGCTGGAAATCCTCTTTCTTGTGATGTCGTGGTGGTGGACGAGGTGTCGATGGTTGATTTACCCCTAATGGCGAAACTCTGCTCGGCTTTAAGTAAGGATGCAGTTCTTATACTCGCTGGCGATGCGGATCAATTATCTCCCGTACAGGGCGGTGCAGTATTTAATTCATTGGTTCGCGAGCTTATTTCCAATACCTTTTATACTCACCAAGAAACAAACCTAGCATCCTTTTCAAAATTGGGGAGATTTAAAGAGATTAATCACCCCTTGGGCGGTTGCCTTGTTAATCTATCTCATTCCCATCGCCGATCCCGACAAGAACCATCAACCGATGAACTCGGCAATCTTTGTGATGCAATTCGCGAGGGGAGGGGCGAGGACGCGTTGTCAATGGTTCGTGCATCTGAAGATTCTCTTTGCTTGATCGAATCGCTGGACGATCCTGCGATTCCACAATTGCTTCGGCAAGGCTTTGCATTCTTAAATCAATCAACCGATCCGCAGAAAGCAATCTCAGCCCTTGGTAAATTTCGCATCCTTTGTGCTCACAACCTGGGACGCTTTGGTGTAGATGGATGGAACGAAAGAGTGCAGAAGATCTTTCCTCCGGCAGTCGATAATCCTGTGCCGGTAGTAGTTGGAGTAAATGACTATTCCATTGGATTGTTTAACGGGGACGATGGAGTAATCATGAATAACATCGCTCATTTTCCCGACGATCAGGGACTCAGGGAAATTTCTTGTTCCCGACTACCTGGTCATCAAATCGGGTATTGCACCACGATTCACCGTAGTCAGGGCTCAGAATTTGAGCAGGTTTTGATTGTTTTACCTCCTGCAGATGCCCGACTACTCAGTCGAGAACTTCTTTATGTCGCAACCAGTCGGGCAAAGTCGAAAATTACTTTAATTGGTGACCCTCAATCCTTGCTTGCTGCAGTTGAACGAAGAGAAGATTCCCGTTCTGGCGTACTCGAATTGCTAACGACAGTAAAATAAATCTTTTAGCAGCAACCTGACTCCGGAGAACAAGAGGGAGCGGATGATTCAACTAGATCAATCTTTGCGGGTTCGGCACCAGGGATACCACACTTATCTTTTGCCAGGCAGTCTGTTTGTTTTGCTGTGAGCAAGAAGCGCCCATTGGAAAATTCCAGTCCATACCTACCAATGGTGTCTGATTGGTATTCCACTTCCACCTCCAAGTTGCCAAATCCAAGTGCTTCCTGTGCCCGTTCCACGATGCCGTAAGCCCTGCAGGGTGCAAGGCGGTGATCATAGTCATCCGCACTCCATAGTTGAAAGCTGATGACCTGCTCATCACGCTGCGTGCCTCCGCAGTCCACATATTTTTTAGTGACCAATGCGACCTCGGTCAGGTGAAAGTGCGGAGGAACATGGGTGCCATTGGGGAGAACGAAGGTCAGTTCATCCACTTCATCGAGATGTTCAAAAAAGGTGCTAAGATTCATGTCTTGATTGACTATTAAGATTTCAGGCAGTTGGCAACTTGAAGCCTTTGTTTTAGAAAAAAATTACAATTATCTTGAATGTATATCTTAGCACATTCTATTCATGGGTTTATGAATAGAAGATCATTCCTTCAGTCATCCCTTGCTTTAAGTAGCTTTTCGTTGCTTGTACCTGACGGTATCGCTTTGGCTAAATCAGAAAGTAAAAATACTTGGCAGAACGGACGCAGTTTCTGGCCAATCTGCCTGGATACTGCAACCTTGGACAAAAAGCTTGGAATTGAAAAAAAAGTCGAACTTGCTGCGGAGGCAGGTTTTGACTGCATTGAACCTTGGGATCGAGAACTTGCTGATTTTGAGAAAAAGGGAGGAAGCCTTTCAGATCTAGGCAAACGTATTACCGATCTCGGGCTTTATGTACCCAGTGTTATCGGGTTGTGGAACGCCTTGGATGTAAGCAAGGAGGCTTTTAATAAACGTATGGATGAGCATCGAGACCGTTTGCGCATGGTTACTGAAATTGGCAGCCAGAATGTGCAGGTCATTCCAAACTTTAAGAAAAAGAAGTTGTTTGATTCAGAAGTTGCATCCTGGTGCTATGGTCAGGTTCTGGACATAGCTAATAATGATTATGGCATCGGGGCAGGCGTGGTCTTTCTTAATTTCTTTCCCGGACTTTCCACCATTGAAGAAGCCAAAAAGGTGGCTCTTGGATCAAAACGAAAAAATGCACAGATAATTCCTGATATTTATCATATGTATTTGGGAGGGTCTAAAATCTCAGATTTTAAAAATATGGCGGGAGATTTTATAACCATTTTTCAATTCTCTGACTGTCCATCAGGTATCGAGCCTCACAACCGTATGGATGATGCAAAAAGAGTGCTTCCGGGGGACGGTGTTTTACCCTTGGTGGATACCCTTAATAATTTAAGAGAGATTAATTACACAGGACCAGTATCCTTGGAACTTTATAACCCGGAACTGAGGGCCCGGGAACCCCGTGGTTTTTTGGAGGAGGCTCTGGAAAAAACGGTTTCGGTTTGTGCCAAGGCAAGTTAGCTCCCTGTTTGCATGGCAATGGACTGACCTGCCAAATATCCGGTCGTCCAGGCGGCCTGAAAATTAAATCCGCCGGTGATACCGTCGAAGTCGAGGCACTCTCCGGCAAAGTGCAAACCGGTGGCGAGCTTGCTTTCCATCGTTCGAAAGTCCACTTCTTTCAGGCTTACTCCACCACAGGTTACGAACTCTTCCTTGTTGCGGGCGTTTACTTCTTTTTTTATCTTCCGCTAATCAGTTTTTGAATACTGCCGCAGCGTAGCATCATGGACCCGTAGTATGGATTGGATACTGTTTTGTCGGCTTGAAGCCAGCTGCCGCCTTCATTATTAAAAGCCATGGGGCAGTGGGCAATGTAGAGGGGTGTGTCTTGAGTTGTCCCGATGTGCTCGACCAGTGTAGTCACCTCTTGTGACAGGCTGAGGAATGCCGTTCGGGCTGCTTTTATATCTAAGGCTGCTGTGATCATCTTTGCTGGTTCTGTCAGTTTGGCTGTCTCTTTGTGAGCCTCAGCCTCGTGGGGGGCTTTGTTCATGGCTTCGAGGTATTGTTTCGCACCTGTTTGAGCGGCTTTCAGATCATCGTCTGCCAAGCCTTTCTGAATCGCTAGGTAAGGAGCAATTAGGGTGTCGACTAACTCTGGTTTGAACGCGTCGCTATGCGCGAATGCGCCTGCGGCACTAAGGAGAAGACTGAGGGTGAGTGCTGGTAGTTTTTTCATATTTCTATCGGGTTGTGATGGATTTGAATCGGTGGGTGATTTCTGCCAGTCCGCAATAGAGGACGGGCACGACAAAGATTGTGAGGATGGCAAGCAACATGCCGCCGAACGATGGGATGGCCATGGGCACCATGATATCGGATCCACGCCCGACTGAGGTAAGCACGGGCAGCAGTGCGAGTATGGTGGTGGCGCTGGTCATCATTGCGGGGCGGACGCGGCGGTTGCCGGCTTCCACTGTGGCGGCTCGGATTTCTTCTAAAGTTTTCGGGTTCTTCTCGGTGAAGATCTGCTGTAGATAGGTGCAAACGATGACGCCGTTGTCTGTCGCAATACCAAACAGTGCGAGAAACCCCACCCAGACGGCTACACTAAGGTTGATCGTGCTCATCTGGAAGAGCTCGCGCAGGTTGTGTCCGAATAGACTAAAGTCCATGAACCAGGGCTGCCCGTAGAGCCAGATAAGGATGAAGCCGCCGGACCAAGCGAAGAGGATGCCGGAGAAGACAAGAAGTGTTGTCGAAACACGCTTGAACTGAAAATAGAGAATCAGCCAGATCGCAAAGAGAGCGATTGGCATGACGACTCGGAGTTTCTTTTCGGCACGCACTTGGTTCTCGTAACTGCCGGTAAACTTGTAGCTGACTCCGGCGGGGATATTGAGTTCACCGCTTTCAATTTTCTGTTGGAGAAAGTCCTGGGCCTGCTCGACGACCTCGACTTCGGCGTAGCCGTCGCGCTTGTCGAAGATGACATAGCCGACCAGAAAAGTATCTTCGCTTTTGATGACTTGTGGGCCACGTAGATAGTTGATGGCAGCAAGTTCACGCAGTGGGATCTGGGTGCCATCGGGAGCTGCAACCAGTATCTCCTCGATAGATTCAATTGTATCACGCAGCTCACGCATGTAGCGCACTCGGACGGGATACCGTTCGCGCCCTTCAACAGTCTGCGTGATGGGCTTCCCTCCGATGGCAACTTCGATGACATCCTGCACCATCTTGATCTTTACGCCGTAGCGAGCGATGGCATCGCGGTCGATGTCGATTTCCAGGTAGGGCTTGCCCACGATCCGGTCGGCTAGAACCGCTTCTGCTTTGATCGAAGGAACCTGTTTTAAGTTCGCCTCGATATCGAGTGCCACCTTTTCGAGTGTTTCCAGATCAGGACCGTAAACCTTGAGTCCCATCGGTGCCCGCATCCCGCTTTGTAACATGACGATCCGGGCGGCGATTGGTTGAAGCTTTGGAGCGGAGGTTGTTCCGGGGATGGTGGCGGCTTTTACAATTTCATCCCAGATG
>JABBBW010000154.1 GCA_018607205.1 Opitutales bacterium
ATTCAATAGAAGTACACTTTGACGATATTACTAACGCAACAATTCAAGAAATGTGGAATGTACTATCTCAAAATAATATTCCTTGTAGGGCTTTAGAAAAAGGCTTCTCGCCACATATCACACTTGTTTATGGTGAAATTAGCGGGATTAAAAAAGTAAATTGGGATTTTTTGGAAAAACAAAAAACTTTTAAGTTTGAATTTAGTACCTTCGCTGCATTTCCAGATAGAGGCGTTCTTTTTCTTTCGCCCGAAAAATCAAATTTATTGTCTGAACTTCATAATCTTCATGATGCACATGCGAAATTTTCATCGATGAACAAATTCTATCGGACTGATTTATGGGAACCACACTGTTCTTTAGCTAGTAGGCTTTCACCAAAACAATTAGAAAAATCTGTGAAATTGTTTGAAGATTTTAAGTTTCCACTTGAAGCAACCTGCGTTTCCTCAAATTTTGTTAAGTATCCCAAAGCTGAAGTTCTTTCCTCCTTTCAATATCTTCCTGAGTAAATTTTAAACGTTCGGCTTTGAGGGGAGATAGTATTTAACTTTTTATTTACCGAGTCACTACCTTTAATGCCCTTCATTGCTAATTATGTTTAGCGACTTGCGGTAAGCATAGATTAAAGCTAGTCAAGAGATCAATGATTTGGAGAGTAAACTTTGTATTTTCTTTAGTAATTATTCTTTGCAGTTGTGAAGATGACTCGGTTGCAACGCTAGAAAACACCCCTACTGAATCCACGTTAACAAGACGGGAAAGGATGCGGGAGTTGGAGGCCGATTTGGAGGTAGCAAAGTGGGAAAATACTCGATTAAGTTTAAAACTTCGCAGGGTAGACGGAGCTTCTTTGGTAAGGGATAAAAAAACCAACCTTTGGCACCACGATGTTGAGCGTACTCCTTTTACTGGGATGGCTTTAGAGAGCTTCCCTGACGATACCCCCCGTGCGGAAGCTTACTTCCTCGATGGCCAAAAAGATGGAATGGAAAGGTTATGGTATCCCGATGGTAAGCTTAAGGAGGAAGGGCAGTGGTTCAATAATCGAGCCAATGGATTGATGCGTTCATGGGACGAGGATGGTAAAATATCCAAGGCAGTGCGTTACAAGAATGGAGAACTCATTGAAGTCCTCCGCTAGTCAGATTAGTGAGGTTGCAGGAATTAACGACTGAAGTTAAGTCCTCTAGGCATGGGAACTTCACCAATCCATTGAGGGCGTTCACAAAAGATTTCTCCCCATGGCGTGCTCAACACCTCACGAACTAAAATTTGGTAAGCCCTTTCTGGTTGGCCAAAAGAAAAGGTAAGAAGGATGTCGGTCCTTTGGTTGGGCTTGGTCGTTTCGTTAAAATCCTTAATTAGGATGGGCCCGCCAGCAGAAGATTTATCAGGGCAAAAATAAAAGAGGCGGTCTGGGAAGGGATTATCAAAGCGAAACAGCATATCAGCTTGTCCAGATCCGTTTCCCAAAATGTTTTGATTGTAAACTTTCTGTGAGTCTTCAGGGGAATACCCAATCATTAAAGGCTTTCCGTGGGTAGAGTGATCGAGTTGTAACCGATAACTAAGTCCACGTTCAAAAAAAAGGGTTTTAGGCTGGGTCGCATTATGATCAATCATGGAATCTCCAGTAACTATAAAACGATTATTTTTCCAATGAACCGAAAGAGGAATTTCGATGGCAAGTAGGCGGGTAGTCTCCCATTGAACCCCATAACCTTTGGCCTCACGAAGAATCGGGTCAAAGGCCTCACGTTGGATCATTTTAGGTGAGTTTTTTGCAATATGCCGCCATTGATCTCTCCAAGTATGTGCGAATGCAATTTTCCAACGGTCGAGCGGGGTCTTGGCAGTGGTTGGATAATTTAAGGTATAAAATTGTCGGAGTTTTTGTCGGAGTTCAAAATTTTCGAGGTTGAATAGAAGATCACGAAACTGTTCTTCTTCGAGAGAGAAAATCGACCTTAAGTAAAAGTCGCTAAATTTGTTCTGACGAAAAGAGTCAAAGATTTTTCGGCCCAAAGCTTCCTTAGGGTGAATCTGCCCCGATAAAATAGGGAGAGCGATGCCTGATAGAGCAAGGATCAATAAAAAGAGTGATATAGACCTAAGGCGCATTTCCTACGAAAAGTACCTAATTTATTTCAGTCTACAAGCAATTAAGGGAGCCTGAATGCTGAACAAAGCGTGAACACTATTCTAAATGAAGTTAAATTGGTTCAAAACTTGCAAGATGTTTGCAGTATAAATGAAAAGAATTCGTCCACTCGATACCCGACAACTCCAAACCTTTGAGAATCTTTGTGAAACGGGCAGTTTTACCCGTACGGCCAAGCAGTTGTTTATTACTCAGTCTGCAGTAAGTCATTCTTTACGCAGCTTGGAGAAAGAAGCGGGATGTAAACTTGTAAAAAAGCAGGGAAAGCAAATTCAGTTAACGGAAGCAGGTGAAAGACTGCTCGCTTTTGCTCGTCCTTGGTTAGAAGAAATGAACCGAGTACGGGATGAAATTCGTAGCTCTGATGATCGGGGAATACCTCGAATTCGTTTGGGGGCTAGCGATCAAATTTGTCGATTTTTATTACCTACGCTTTTAAAAGAATTTTCGAGTTTAGAACCGAGGTGTAAATTTGAAATTCGAGGCTTGGATACCCTGGATTGTTTAGACCTTCTAAGTTCAGGCGAAGTAGATCTGAGTTTAACAGTGGAACCTTTTCCCCGTTCAGATTACTTGTTTATACCCTGTTTTTCCGATGAGTTAGTAGTAGTTACCTACCCGGAGCACAGTTGGGCGAAAAAGGGAATTGTAAGTTGGAGAGATGTAGGTGGAGAAAAATTTATTTTGCCTAATCGAAGAGGTTTCACCTTTCGGGCAATTCAGGACTTTTT
This sequence comes from Opitutales bacterium, assembly GCA_018607205.1. GTDB lineage: Bacteria > Verrucomicrobiota > Verrucomicrobiia > Opitutales > Seribacteraceae > Chordibacter > Chordibacter forsetii. Next base: position 2,896 of record JABBBW010000154.1, read on the forward strand.
ATCAAAAAAAGGAATTAAACTTAATTCATTCATGGAAATGAACAGTTCGGAAACTACTAAGGAGTTAATTAAGAATAAATTTGGGATCGGAATTTTGGCGGACTGGTTTGTTGCCAAAGAGATTGAATCGGGGGAACTGGTCTCACTACCTCTTGGACCAAGGAGACTGATTAGACCGTGGGGCATTTCAACCTTGAAAGGCCACTCCCTTGGGACTGCAGAAAGAGCTTTTATAAAGTGTGTTGAACAAACGGGATGCCGTTGGATGGTTAATCGTGATCCGTCCTTCAATACAAAGCTCACTGGGAATTAAAAATTAATCCTATAACGCTTGCCTGCAAGCCGTGGACATTAGAGAAAAGGATTATGGCTACATTTCTATCTTTTTTTCATTTGTTTGCCCTTTTCCTGGTTTTTTCTCCCTGGGCGAATGGCCAAGGTTCTCCAAAGCCGGACCCATCTCGTTCTTTACGTTTATGCAAAGTGCAAAAAGTAACTTCGTCCCCTGGACCAACGATGGATGAAATACGGTTCGGCTTGGATCGATTATTGGACGGGAAGTTGCCCAAGGATGGGTGGCGCTCAACTTGGACAGCGTGGTATCAAAAAGATCCAGCGGTAACTTTTGATCTTGGAGAAATAAAGAGAATTGGAGCGATTCGCGTCTATTTTCAAGCTTGGGCTAGAGAGGATGAATTAAAAAGTGTTGAGATAGCTGTTGGTTTGGATGGCAAAACCTTTTTCCCCTTTAACGAGTATGGAGAGATTGTGACTTTGCAGGAGAAAGGAACCTGGGTGGAAATGGATTTGCGAGCCGTTCGGGCCCGTTACTTTAAGATATTACCCAAATTTCAGGGGTGGGGGCATCAATGGGGAGAAGTTGAATTTTGGGAAATCTCAAAGTGATTAACCTTTGAAGCTAGGCAGAATTTCACATTGGCTAACTGCCGGCTTCCCGGTCTGGTCGATACTTGTGGGAGTATCTGCTCTTTATGAACCAGCCCTTTTTCTCTGGTATGGTGCGGACGCCATAAGCCTTGGCCTTGGCTTCATCATGCTAGGGATGGGGATAACCTTAAAACCTCAAGATTTTTGCGATGTTTGGAAAGAACCAGGGGTAATTGCAATGGGGGTTGGCTTACAGTTTTTGATTATGCCAGCGTGGAGTGCCTGCCTTGCCTGGGTATTGAAATTGCCTGCGGAAATGGCCGTTGGGCTAATTCTTGTCTCCTGCTGCCCAGGGGGTACAGCTTCAAATGTGGTTGTTTTTTTGGCCAAAGCACGCGTTGCTTTGTCGGTAAGCCTCACCCTGTGTTCGACTTTGGCAGCTGTATTACTCACGCCTTGGCTGACTTATTTATATGCCGGTCATTATACTCCAGTGGATCCATGGTCTTTGTTGCAAAGTATACTTTTAATTGTCTTGGCTCCGTTAGCGATTGGAGTGGGATGGAATCGACTGTTCCCAAAGTCGGCGATAAAGGCAGCACAATTTTCTCCACTCATCTCTGTGCTGTTTATTTTACTCATTGTGGGCTTCGTACTCGCTGCTAAACGAGGCTTGATTTTTGATCATGGATGGATCCTTCTTGCGGCTACCAGCTTGCTTCACCTCGGTGGTTTCTTGGGGGGCTATGTTGGTGCTCATTGGTTGCATAGGGATAGGCTGGACAAACAAACCTTGTCGATTGAGGTGGGTATGCAGAATTCAGGTCTTGGTACCGCCTTGGCAACTAAGCATTTTTCTTCCATGCCCATGGTACCTGCACCATGTGCCCTTAGTGCCATCCTCCATTGCCTGATTGGAAGCCTTTTAGCATCTCGCTGGTCGCGTACAAATGACATGTCCATAAAGAATCATGTTGATTCTGTAAGATCCTGAGCATGAAAGAAGATTCCTCCGGACCACTTCCACATCTTCTACGACCTGAGGTTCATTGGTCCCGAGCCACGGGATACCTAAAACTGGGGATGTTTAAACAAGCGAGAGCAGAACTTTCTGGTTTACCCAATGAATTGCCTTGGTCGAAACAAAAGAAATCAATGTTACTCGAGATTTTTCAAGGGTTAAAAAATTGGAAGGAGATGCAAAAGATTGCTTATGAATTGCGTATGGAGTTTCCCCAGGAAAGTGGATGGTGGGTGATGGATGCCTATGCAACGCGCCGATCTCTATCGATCGAGCAAGCCAGAGGGATTTTACTGGAAGCCTTAGTGCATAACTATGATGACGCTCTGATTCGCTATAACTTGGCTTGTTATGCTTGTCAGTTGGGAAGTCCTGGAGAGTGCCTTGATTTTCTCAAGGAAGCGGTGAAGAGGGATGAGCGCTATAAAGCTATGGCTTTAGCGGACGAAGATTTAAAGGGAGTGCAAGCTGCACTGCGAGAAATGGGCTGGAGTGAATAAATAGTTTAAAAGCACGGAAGTGTAGTGCTTAAATTACCTTATTCGCTCGTGGGATTGCATTAGTCGTCGTTTGATTTCGATTAGCGGAGCGTTTGCTGGGTCTTGTGGATCTTGATCGATCAGGTAATTAATATCTATCAGAGCCTCTACGAAACTGCCTAAGCCGTAGTGGGTCATCGCACGCAGAGTTCGGTGGTATCGATCATTAGGATTGATAGACACCAAGGCATCAAGATAACGCAGGGAAGCTGAACTATCTCTGTCCCAATCGGCAGAGCGCAATAGATTACGCAATATACGGTTTATAATTTCAGTTTCCGATGCGGGCATAAAATCCTTGTCCGAAAGTTCTGAATGGGTGAGCGTATTGGCGTATTCTCGAGAAATGGTTCGACCGGAAAAAGCATCAATAATTACTGAGTCCTTAAGCTTCTGGCCAGGTTCTCGATAGAGGGCAAGAAAATGTCCGGGGGTAGCCAGTCCAGTGATAGGTAAATCGATTCGCTTTCCAAGTTCTAAGAGGAGTAATGTCAGGGTTATGGGTAAGCCTTCGCGGTCATCAATGACTTCATTAAGGTAACTGTTTGAACGATGGTGAAAATCTAAAGTGCTTCCGTGGTATCCAAGTTGCACGAATAATTCATCGACTAAAATATCCAAAGTTTCTCGTTTGCTAATTTGCTTGGGAATCTTTTGGGCAATGCGGGTAGCCATTCGATCTACCCGATCCAGGTATTGTTTTAGTTGAAAGTCCGGGTTATCCATTAAGGAAACCAGCAGAGCGGATCGCAGCAAAATCTCTTCGCTTTCAGTTTTTTCAGAAGTTAGCAGATCGGTAAGCTCCTTAATAATACGGGCAATCCTGACTTTTTCAGCTGATTGACGAAGACGTTCGCTTGCCTGTTCCATTTCGACTGCCCGGTCGATTAAAGCTTGATAAACGGATGAATCCAACTTGGTAAGATCCTGAACCTCAGACGGAGAGATAGACTTTTCTAAGACGAGTGTTTGGGATAGCTCATAGGCCAGTTCTCGAATTTCGGGAGTAATAGATCCGGAGGATAACCTGGCAGAGATTCGGAAATTGCGAAATTCGGCAGCAGGTTCTCGGAATTTACATAGTCCAACCCAGCCTTTCTTGAGGGTGAAATCAACTGCCTCAATAACTTCCTGTTCATTTATACTGCAACGAATCTGACCGCCTTGATCGAATCGTATTTTGAGTCGATTCCATGTTCCAGGCAGGTAATCCGGAGAGGGAATGGTTTCGATAATATTCCAATCGAAAACCTTTGGCCCATTGAAGCAGGTGAGACGGAGAGACCCATTGGTTGGATAAAATCCATAATGCTTCTGCTCGCCGTCTGATCCAAAGACTAATCCTGCTGCACCGCTTTCATCCTCAAGCCTAACTTCAACCTCAAGGTCAAAGGGTGGAGAGATATTGGGTTGTTGTGCTAGGCAAATCATGCGACCACCAAAGCCGTCTCCCATTCCGGATGCCTTGATAATACCGGCACGCTGCCTCCAATTTCCCCCTAAGGGAAGTACCCATTCGTCATCGTCGAGCATTCCAACCGTTAACCACCGTTTAATGGGAATAGGTCGGATCTCCTCCATTAATGACCGTAGTGCATTCGCGGGAACTCCGAACCCCATAGCTCCGCCTGACTTGATGGTAAGCATTGCCAGCACCTCGCCATTTCGGTCTACTACTGGGCTGCCACTACTTCCAGCCTCGATAGGAATCGCAACCTGCACCATAGGACGACCGTCCCCAAATTCCAACTCGCGGATCGCAGCCACCACCCCTTGGCTGACACTTAGGTCATAACCTAAAGGATTTCCGACAGATAGAACAGCCTGTCCGGGTTCAATCTTTGACGAATCACCCAAGGTCAGGGTGGGGAGTCCGGACTGATCGATACGAAATAAGGCAAGGTCTCGACTGCGGTCGATGGCGAGAATTTCAGTCGGCTTGCAAAGTGTACCATCGGCCAACTCAACGGTGAATTCACGGTGTTCACCAATCACATGAAAGTTCGTAGCGATCACTCCTTCTGCGTCGACAACAAAACCAGTACCCACCCCCCAAGGCCCACCCCCCCGGTTCACGCTCGATATCGTAACAACCGAGGGCTTGACGATGGCGGCTAAATGGGCAAATGGATCGTTTGTTCTCTCCTTAGAAAAAAGGCTGCTTTCTTCAAATAATTGGAGAGTCAGGCAGAACACTAGTAGGTTACGAAATAGAATGACCATAGGGTTGTAACTATTCACAATATTGGGTAAAAGATCGATTAGTGTTCAGAAGTTAAAATGGTGCAGCTAGGCGGTATGCCTGTCTTGACCTCCGGAATTTTGCTGATCAAAAGAGAGTTCCGACTGATCTGTTTCTTCCTCAATTATTTCCTCTCGATTCTCAGCAAAAGAAGAGGGTATTTCTTTTTTTGTCCGAATACCCATTGCTTTAAGCTTTTCGGCTTGCCCGATCAAGTTCCCGGGCCCAGTTGACAGTTGTCCAACTGCTCGTTCGTGAGCTCCCACGGCTTTATCCAGGGATTTACCCACCTCCTCAAGATTTCCAAGAAATCCGGCAAATTTATCAAAAAGTAAACCAGCCCGTTTGGCCACATCCTGAGCATGTTTGTTCTGTTTCTCTAATTTCCAAAGGTTGGCAACCGTTTTAATCGTAGCCATTAGGGTGGATGCGGTAATCAGGGCAATCTTACGGTCAAAGGCATATTGGTAAAGTTCGGAGTCCTCGGTTAATGCAGCCCCAAAAGCGGGCTCAATAGGAATAAAGAGCAGGGTAAAGTCTGGGCAGCTTAGCTCTTCAATTGAGGAGTAATCCTTGTTTGATAGTTCATCGATATGTTTTCGAACAGATTGGAGGTGATCTTTTAAGGCTTTCTTTCGATCCTCTTCTGACTCGGCAGCAATGGAGCGCTCATATGCAGTGAGTGAAACCTTAGCATCGATGATTAATTGTCGTTTTCCGGGTAAATGAATAATCGCATCGGGTCTTTTACCATCGTAACTTGACTGCATGGAAAATTCCTGGCCCTTGGTTAACCCGGATGCCTCCAAAGCTCTTTCGAGAATAAATTCTCCCCAGTCGCCCTGTTTTTTTGAATCGCCCTTAAGTGCACGGGTCAAATTCCGGGCTTCTTCGCTTAGTTGGGACTGAGCTTTTTGTAAACCAGAGACAAACTCTCTTAGGGCAACATGCTGGTGCGAATCTTTCTCGTGAAGTTCCTCAACTTTTTTTCGGAATTCCCGAATGTCTTTGTCCAAAGGTTGCAGGACGGTCTTGAGCTTTTCTTGGTTT
>JABBBW010000071.1 GCA_018607205.1 Opitutales bacterium
GGGCAATACATTGTGGATGATTGTAAGAACCATGGGATTGCCACCGATATGCTCAGTGTATCGCCCGGAACCAGTACATCCTACACGGATGTGATGACCGAGCGGGATGGTGGCCGTCGTACTTTCTTTCATAACCGTGGGGCCAATGCCACTTGGGATGGATCGGAGATCGATTTCAATGCCAGTTCGGCCAAAATCTTTCATTTGGGATACCTTCTTCTCCTTGATGAACTCGATAAGGAAGACCCGGAGTATGGAACCAAGGCAGCCGCCTTGCTTGCCAAGGCAAGGGCATCGGGTATGAAAACAAGTATCGATGTGGTCAGTGAGGACAGTGACCGGTTTTATAAAATTATCGCACCCGCCCTCAAACAGGTGGACTACTGCATTTTAAACGAGGTGGAAGCAAGCAAGGTCACCGGTGTTCAGGTTCGTAAGGATGGAAAACTTCTTGAGGATGGAATTGCCCAGGCCTGTGAAAAACTGTTCGAACTTGGGGTGTCCGAACTAGTGGCCATTCATTTCCCCGAGGGTTCTTATGCTTTGCGGTCTGATGGTGAAAAACTTTTACAGGGTTCTTTGGCCTTGCCTAAAGGATATATCAAGGGAGCTGCAGGGGCAGGGGATGCGTTTTGTTCCGGTGTGCTCTTTGGAGTGCACGAGGGCTGGTCTCTTGAGAAATGCCTCATGACAGGAACTTGTGCTGCCACTGCCTGTATGTCCGATCCCACCTGTACGGATGGTTTGCGCTCCTTGGAAGATTGTCATGCTCTGGCCGATCAGTTCGGATTTGGAGAGGACGAAAATTAAAGCCTTTTTGTAAAACTTTCATCTTTGCGGAAATTCTTCCGCCCCCTTTTTTCTCCTCCCTAACCAATCCTGTACAATATGTCTGAAAACAGTAATGATTTTAATCCCTCCATTCGGGAAAAGATTTTAAATGAGGCTGCGGCCAACGAAACCTTCCCAGCGGCCAAGCCTATTCTTAATGCCCATGCCCACACCTTTTATTCTTTTAATTACAAAGGATATTCACCGACCACTTTTGCCCTGGAGGCTAAACGGGCGGGCTTGGAAATTGGGGGGATTGTGGACTTTGATGTGCTTGACGGCCTTGAGGAATTTTGGACGGCCAGTCGCCGGCTCGATCTTAAGGGTTGTATAGGTTTAGAATCCCGTGTCTTTGTTCCCGAGTTTTCTGAGCGGGTGATTAATTCGCCAGGCGAGCCGGGTATCAGTTATCATATGGGCATTGGATTTACCACCACTGCCATACCTGAGGAAGCCCAGAAATTTTTGGACAGTATGCGCCATACTTCGGAGACCCGTAACCGGGCGATGGCAGACCGCGTAAACGCGTACCTTGATCCACTGGTCCTTGACTACGAAAAAGATGTTGCACCCTTAGCCCCTAAGGGGAACGCCACCGAACGTCACCTCTGCCTGGCATATGCCCTAAAGGCAGCAGCTCAATACCCCGAGGAGTCTGCCTTGCGCAATTTTTGGGGAGAAAAGCTTGGGGTGGCTCCTGAAGATTTAAAGGAATTGCCAGATGGTCGTGCGATTACCGATTTGATTCGGGCTAAAACCATGAAGAAGGGTGGGGTAGGTTATGTACAGCCAGACTCTGGTTCCTTTCCCCAAATGGCAGATATGAACAAACTTGTCCTTCTTTGTGATGCCCTGCCTACCATTACCTGGCTGGATGGTACCTCCGACGGAGAATCAGCTATTGAAGAACTTGTCGAAGTTTCCCGGTCCACGGGTGCAGTTGCTTTTAATATTATACCCGATCGAAACTATACTCCCGGTTCGCCCGATCAAAAACTTGCCAACCTTAAACAGGTCATTCAATTGACCGAGGATTTGGGTCTCCCTTTAATTGGTGGTACAGAGATGAACAGTCCCGGTCAAAAGTTTGTGGATGATTTTGATTCCGCAGAGCTTAATCCGCACCGTGAAACTTTTCTTCGTGGTGGTCGTATCCTGCATGCACATTCCACTTTGCAAAAAGCAGCTGGTCTGGGATATTTGAGCGATTGGGCAAAGGGGAATTTCTCCGATGTTCACAAAAAGAATGATTTCTTCGCCGAATTTGGAAAAGTATTTTCTCCAAAGGGTGAACAGGTACTGCTTGATCGTTTGAATGGGGAGATGCTTCCCGAGCAAGTGATTGCCCTTGCCGGTGAGGCAATGGGTACCTCCTAATTTTTCTTAGATGGCGGGCTCCTACGTCGGATTTGGATTTGGAGCAATCCAGGGAGGACTGTTTCTCCCCGCTGCTCAGGCATCTAACAACTTTGACCGTTTGGTGGTGGCCGAGATTGAGCCAGACATCGTTCGGGGTGTGCGTGCGAATGATGGATCGTACAGCTGTAACGTCGCCCATGCCGACCGGGTTGAGGTTGTCACTGTTTCTGGAGTGCAAACCCTAAACCCCATCGATTCAGATGATCGTGAGGAGTTAGTCGGGGCAATTGCCGGGGCGAGCGAGTTGGGCACAGCCCTGCCAAGTTTTCATCTTTATGATTCTCCACCCGCTTCGGTTGCCCGACTGCTGGCTGAAGGCTTGACCCGTAAGAGTAAACGGCCCGAACTTCCACCTGCTGTGGTTTATGCCGCAGAGAATGATTCCCGTGCGGCCACGCGATTGGAGGCTCTTTGCTGGGATCATGCACCTGCTGGATTTGGGGATAAAACAATCTTTTCCGAAACGGTCATTCCTAAAATGTGCACCGTCGTTCAAGATACCGCTCGGATCGAGGCGGAAGGCCTGATTCCCATGTTCCCGGGTGCCAACCGTGCCTTGCTCGTGGAAGCTTATGATCGTATATTAATCGAGGATCATGCACCGGCTGGGTTTGAACGCGGTTTTTCCAATTTTGTGACCAAGCGCCAATTAGATGCTTTTGCTCAGACTAAATTTCTCGGGCATAATGCGGTACATGCCTGGTTGGGCTACCTTGCAGAGAGTGAAGGCTTGTTCTTGATGAGCGAGGTAGGCAAACGGGACGATCTAATGCGACGGGCATTGGAGGTTTTTCAACGGGAAGTCGGGCCCGGTTTGATCCATGCTCATGCCCGTGGCGGAGATCCGCTCTTTAGTCCCCAAGGAATGTTGGAATATGCCAAGGACGCATTGCAAAGGATGGTGAATCCTTTCCTCAATGATCCGATCGAACGAGTAACCCGTGATCCCATACGGAAATTAGGATGGGAAGACCGGTTGATCGGTGCGATGCGATTGGCTATAGATGCCGGTGTTGAACCACTCCTCCTAAGCGAAGGGGCGAAGATTGCTTTAAGCCGGGCATCTCAGGAGACCGATACATCTCCCGAGAAAGTTTTGGCTAAGATTTGGTCTTCTGAGGCTTCCAAGGAAGAAACCCAATTGGTTCTCTCTTTGCTCCTTTCTTGAGTTGGCTTGTTTCTTCAATTAGCCAGTCGTTCGATTGGTTGAGCGAAATTGAATGATTTATGCCATTCAATGATTGCTTTTCGTTCAAAAACGATCAAATTCTATCATTCAGCCCGATGATACAGGAAAACTCTCCAGCCCTTGCCCCCCAGCGTCGCGAACATTTGCGACAGATGTTGCGGGAAGGTGGAGTTGCCCGGGTGGAAGATTTGCGCCGTAAATTAGATGTATCGGTAGCAACCATTCGCCGGGATTTGGAAATTCTTGAGGAGGATGGAAAAGTCCGTCGGGTACACGGCGGTGCCGTATCAATGGAGAGTCGTTTGGAAGAACCCGTTTTTGAAAACAAAACGAATCTGGCAGCAAAGGAAAAACAACGCATTGCCGAGGAAGCTTACTCTCTCATTGAACCGGACGAAGCAATCTATTTGAATGGGGGCAGTACCACCTTGTTTCTTGCCCGTTTGCTCAGGGAAAGATCAGATTTGACGGTAGTTACCAATTCCCTGCAGGCAGCCATTGAACTGGCGGATTCCGGGCCCAGAGTTATTTTGATTGGAGGAGAACTTCGTAGAATCAGTCAGACCATGGTAGGTCCATTGACTTCGGCTGTTCTTGCTCAAGTCCATGTGGATAAGGCTTTTATGGGCACCATGGGTTTTTGCCTGAAGAACGGACTGACCACCACCGATCCAAACGAAGCTTATTCCAACGAGATTGTGGCAGAACAAGCCGGACAGGTCATTCTGCTTGCCGATTCGAACAAGGCAGAAAAAGTTTGTTTTGCCCGCTTTTCTGATTTCGACAAGATCGATCTTTTGATCACCGATAAGAACCTTTCCGTTGAGTATACCAAATCTTTACCCAAGATCGGCGTGAAGGTACGAACTGTATAATTTTACCCCCACTATTTAAAACAACCCCTAAAAGGAGAAGAAGAAAACAAGACATGGCCACACCCGTTATTATGCCCCGCCAAGGACAATCGGTGGAGAGTTGCATCCTGACCGAATGGAAAGTGAATGTAGGAGACCAAGTCGCCGAAGGCGATGTGCTCGCTGTTATTGAGACAGACAAAGCAAGCTTTGACCTCGAGTCGACTGCCTCTGGATCGGTGCTCGCTCTCTTTTGGGAAGCTGACGACGATGTCCCTGTACTTGCCAATGTTGCTGCCATTGGAAATGAGGGAGAAGATGTTGAAGAATTTCGTCCGGAAGGACAGGGTGGAGCCTCGGCTCCTGTTGCGGAGGCACCCACTCCTGCAGCGGCTGATTCCGTAGCTCAATCCACGAGTCCCGTTGCCACTACTGTTCCTGCTGCTGCACCTGCAGGAGGATCTCTTGTTGCCAGTTCCGGGGTAAGCCCACGGGCTCGACGCCTTGCCCTCAAACATGGGATCGATCCAGAGTCTTTACCGGGAAGCGGCCCCGAAGGACGGGTGATCGAACGCGATATTGAGGCAGTAATTAGTGGACGACCGCGGCTTTCCGCCACTGCTCGTGCCCGTTCCCTTGCTGAAGACTTAGAGCGTCCTGCGCGGGGTACTGGACTTGCGGGTATGGTGCGCTCCCAGGACCTTAAGGTTCCCGGTTCGGTGGAAGGTGCAGAAATCTCACCGGTCAAGGGTATACGTAAGGTCATTGCCGAGCGGATGATTGAGTCTTTGCAGACTACCGCCCAACTGACTTTACAGGCATCCTTCGAACTGACCAGGGCACAGGCGTACCGCAAGGAACGTTTGGATGCAGGACAGTCCAAAGTTTCGTTGAACGATGTTATCGCCCACGGAATTATTAAGACCTTGGCTGAACATCCAGAAATGAATGCGCACTTCCTCGGTGACCGGATTGCCACCTTTGAAAAAGTTCACCTCGGCGTGGCAGTGGATACACCACGCGGATTGCTTGTGCCTGTAATTAGTAACGCATCTGATCTTTCCATTGAACAGGTCTCTGCCGAGGTTAAGAAATTGGCTGGAGCTTGCCGCGAAGGAACGATTTCTCCGGATAATTTAAGTGGGGGTTCCTTTACCCTGACCAATTTGGGAATGCTCGGTGTGGAAACCTTTACTCCCGTGCTTAATGCTCCTGAAGTTGCCATCCTGGGTGTTGGCGGAATTGTACTTAAGCCCAAGCGTACCGAGAGTGGAGAGGTCGAACATGTCGATACTTTACCCTTGAGCCTTACTATTGACCACCAGGCGGTGGACGGTGCGCCAGCTGCCCGTTTCCTTCAATCTTTAGTTGAGCGCCTGGAAAACACCCCAGGTGCTTAAACTGATACATTCTATCTCAAACCAAATAAGAAAAATTCCTTAAGAAGAAATGAAATACGATTTTGCTGTAATTGGAGCCGGACCTGCAGGGTACGTAGCCGCCAAAAAAGCCGCCGGTGCGGGTCTCAAGACCCTACTTGTGGAAAAGAAAAAGCTTGGAGGTGTATGCCTCAATGAAGGATGTGTTCCTTCAAAAACTTTGTTACAAGCTGCCAAAACTTATCATCATGCCAAGCATGGTTCTGTTTTTGGAGTGAATGTGGAAGGTTTAAGCTTTGATTTCCCCAAGGCCCATTCCCACAAGAATGGAGTGATGGACAAAATGCGTGACGGTATTGCCGGGTTGATGAAGAAGTACAAAGTCGATGTAGTCGAGGGAGAGGCCGTCCTTCAACCCAACCGTAAAATTGTGGTTAATGGCGAGGAGCATGAAGCTGATAATATTTTAATCTGTACTGGTTCTTCTCCGGCAGTTCCCCCAATCCCTGGAATCGATCAGGAACATGTGGTCGACTCCACGGGTATTCTTAACCGCGAATCCTTGCCCAAACGATTAATCGTGGTTGGTGGAGGTGTGATTGGTTGTGAGTTTGCCTGCATGTATGCATCCGTTGATGTACCGGTGACCGTGCTCGAGGCTATGCCGGAAATCTGTCCTAATCTTGACTCGGAAATTTCTGCCACTTTGCGCAAGGAACTCGAAAAGAAAGGCGTGGAATTTAAACTGGAATCTAAAGTCGAAGAGATTGGTAAATCCACTGTAACTTATAACGATGGCTCCAATAGCCAGGAAATTGAAGGCGATCTTGTCTTGGTGGCTACTGGTCGCCGGCCCAATGTTTCCGGACTTGGCTTTGAAGAAATCGGATTAGAATTTTCTCCCCGTGGTATCAAATCTGACGATCGTGGAGCGACCAATCTTCCTGGCGTTTGGGTTGCTGGTGATGTCACTGGCCAGGCTTGGCTTGCTCATGCAGCCAGCCGGATGGGTGAAGTGGTGGTTAACAATATTACTGGTCGTACCGATCGTATGCGTTTCGATGCCATGCCCGCAGTGGTCTACACCAGTCCAGAAGTCGCGGTGGTTGGGTTGACCAAGGAGGAAGCCGAGGAGCGAGGAATCAAGACGCGTTCTGGCCGTATTCCTATGGCAATTAATGCTCGGTACATTGCGGAAAATCCAGATGAAAGTGGTCTGTGCAAAGTCGTTTTGGAAAAAGATACCAATCGATTGCTCGGAGTACATATGGTTGGTGGTGCCTGCTCTGAAATGATCTTCGGTGCAACTGCCATGCTCGAAACCGAACTGCGCGAAGAGGAAATTGAAGAGATTGTATTTCCTCATCCGACCACATCCGAAATCATCAAAGACGTATTTATGGCGGTTCGCTAAAACCCCTCGTCGATCACTCAAACAAGAAAACTCTCTAACACCCATTCTCCATGCCAAAGTCACAAATTGTCGAACCTGCAGAGGAACGCAAAGCGGGAACAATTCCCTTCAAGGAAATTCCCCTCAATCAATACAAAGATGATTTAAAAAAGGAAGTCGAGACCCACGGGGCCGAAGCCCTTATCGGAATCTACGAGGATATGCTGCTCATTCGCGAATTCGAGAGCATGCTCCAAAGTATTAAGACCCAGGGATCCTACGAAGGAATCGAATACGATCACAAGGGCCCCGCTCACTTGTCCATCGGGCAGGAAGCATCTGCGGTTGGCCAAGCCTTTCTTTTGGGAGTGGATGATCATATTCTTGGTTCTCACCGGTCTCACGGCGAAATTCTCGCCAAAGGAATGTCATCCATTCGTAAGCTAGATGATGATCGTTTGATGGAAATCATGAAAGGCTTTCTTGATGGAGATTGTTTTGGAGTGGTTGAAAAAGAGGGGGCTGAAAATGTTAAGGCACTCGCACGCAACTTCCTTCTCTACGGTGCATTGGCCGAGGTCTTCGGGCGGGCTAATGGATTCAACCGTGGACTGGGTGGTTCGATGCATGCCTTCTTTACTCCCTTTGGCATTCTTCCCAATAATGCAATTGTAGGTGGATCTGCCGATATTGCCATGGGTGCTTCTCTTTTTAAGAAGTGTAACCGCAAACCAGGAATCGTGATTTCCAATGTTGGGGATGCATCCATGGGATGTGGGCCGACCTGGGAAGCAATGAATTTTGCATCAATGCGTCAATTCCATGAATTGTGGGAAGATTCAATGAAGGGCGGATTGCCCATCATTTTTAATTTCATGAATAATTTCTACGGCATGGGCGGACAGACAGCCGGTGAAACCATGGCCTTTGACTTTCTTGCCCGTGTTGGTGCGGGAGTTAATCCTGATTCGATGCATGCCGAGCGTGTGGACGGATACAATCCACTGGCCGTGGCCGATGCCATCCGTCGTAAAAAGACATTGCTCGAACAGGGAGACGGACCCGTGCTTTTGGAAACGATTACTTATCGATATTCCGGACACTCGCCCTCCGATGCTTCCTCTTATCGTCTGAAGGAAGAGATCGAAGCCTGGCAGGCAATTGATCCAATCGAGGCTTATGCCAAGGAAATTATCGATGGCGGACTAATCACCGCTGAACAAATTGAAGAACGTAAGACAGAAACCACCAAGGCGATGACTCAAGCATGCAGGCTTGCATCCAGCTTGGAGATTTCCCCCCGTTTGCCTTCGGAAAAAATTGCCGGGTTGATGTTTTCCAAACGTAAGGTCGAAAATTACGATCCTTCCCGTACCCCTGAACTGATTCTGCCGGCAGCAGAAAATCCACGGGTTCAAGCATTGGCTAAGAAATCAAGAGCCGGAATTATCGATGGCAAACCAGTTTCAAAAAACAAAGTTTATCAATATCGCGATGCCATTTTTGA